>JAUVZL010000029.1 GCA_030602565.1 Candidatus Stahliibacteriota bacterium | reverse complement strand
CTCATAATATCTTTTCTGCATCAGGCGTCCATGCCGGGTCAACAATGCATAGAAATTCAAGGTTTTCTTCACCAGTGTTCTCAATGAGCTGAGCCGCATTCAGTGGTATGTAGATAGTATCGCCTTTACCAATGTTTTGTTTCTCATTATCTATATGCATCGTGCCTTTACCCTTGAGTATGAAATAAACTTCACTCACCTTGAGTTCGTGCACGAGTGTTTTCTCATTAGGTTTAACATATGCCCAGGCAAGGCTATAATGAATGGAAAGGTTCTCTTTTTTAGGATTTAGTATTTCGCGCAAATGAGAATTATCACCCGCAATAAATTCAAGACAATCCTTTAAATGCTTAATATACATAGATTATTTAGATTATTGTAGTTGAATAATCAGAAAAATCAAGTATGTATAGAAGAGAAGGCTTGAGAGGGCTCAAAAATGGCTCAAGAAGGCAATGACATATGTTAAGCATCTCATTGACAAGAAAACATTTTGGGTTATAATTATTCGTAAGGAGGTTCATGATTTTCGTTTCCACTCTTGACGTAATCCCTGGTAGGGTCGATGAGTTGCATAAGATAATTAGAAACCTCGAAATACCAAAAGATATTAAAATAAGAGAGTTTCTGACTTTATTTGGCAAACCTGATTTTCTGCTAACATTTGAGGCGCCCAATGAAGAAAGGGCAATGTCTTTTATCCTGAAATTCGTTTCTGTCGCTGTACCCAAGACATCAGTTGGTGTATTGGTGGAGAAGATATAATGCCATCTTTGCTCCAAACAGTTGCCAAAAGAGAGGGCGTTTCAATACAGTTTTTGAAGCGTGGGATTAAGCAAGGCAACATAGTTCTTGTAAAAAATCGCAAGCACCGTATTACACCACTCGCAATAGGTAAAGGATTGAGTACCAAAGTCAACGCAAATATCGGTACATCTCCTGATCTTGCTGATTTGAGGTCAGAACTTCGTAAACTGGCAGTTTCAATAAAGGTGGGTGCTGATACCGTCATGGATCTTTCCACAGGCGGGGATATCAACCGTATCAGACGTTCAATCATTAGGGCGTCTAAAGTACCGATCGGCACGGTTCCCATATACCAGGTCGCTATTGAAGCACGCAAGAGAAGAAAAGCGTTCCTGGACGCATCAGTTAATGAAATCTTCGAAGTTATTGAAAAGCATCTGGATGATGGCGTCGATTTTATCACGGTGCACTGCGGCGTGACAAATCAGAGTATTGAAGGTTTACGGAAGAAAAAGAGGATCTGCGGCGTGGTTAGTCGCGGTGGTTCCATGATGGTCGAGTGGATGGCTTATAACAAAAAAGAAAACCCGCTTTACGAGTACTATGACCGGCTTCTTGGGTTAGCCAAAAAGTACAATGCAACACTGAGCCTTGGCGACGGTCTCAGACCCGGAGCAATCGCCGATTCTACTGACAGATATCAGGTAAGAGAACTCATCGTGATTGGTGAACTGGTGCGATGGGCAAGAGAACAAGGGGTTTCAGTTATGGTTGAGGGGCCAGGCCACATACCTATCCACGAAATTGAAGCGAACATTCGATTGGAGAAAAATATCTGTGATGGTGCGCCATTCTACGTATTGGGTCCTTTAGTGACGGACATCGGTGCTGGCTATGATCACATTGTCGCTGCCATTGGCGGCGCTATGGCGGCGTATTTTGGCGCGGATTATCTGTGCTATGTTACACCTTCAGAACATCTTGGGTTGCCTAATGTTGAGGAAGTAAGGGAAGGTGTAATAGCTTCAAAATTGGCGGCGCACGCTGGAGATATCGGTAAAGGCGTGGCTGGGGCAAAAGATGTTGACCTTGCATTGTCAAAAGCAAGGTACTCGCTCGATTGGCAAAAGATGCTCAGTTTGCTTGCGGATAAAGATAAGGCAGGCAAGATCTACAGGCGGTCTCGTTCTAAATCTAAGTTCACCTGTACAATGTGCGGAGAATTTTGTGCTATGAAGAAGATGAAAGAGATCATCGGGAGATCTTGATGGATATCATAAAACAAGAATACATTTTAAAAGGTAAGAATTTCTCTTTAAAAGGTGCGGTTTCGACAATGGCGTTTTGCCTTTTGCTTGAAATAATCCTTATCTTAGGATGTTTATTCAAATTCCTGGTCGTTCCTATTATCATACCAATTATTACGCTGCTGGTTTTTGTTTTTGGTTTTGTAATCTACGCGTTGTGCAGAAGAAACATATACTCGCCTGTCATGCCTTATTCAATAACTGCTGTTACCACACTGCTCCTCAGTTTCGCGCTCGGTCATATTGAACCATCTATCAGAGTTCCTTTTTTCCTCATTTACTTCTATATAATAATCCATCCCGCCGTGTTTTTAGGCAGGAAGAACGGACTTTTCGCCGTTGTCCTCGTCGACTTGTCTTATCTCGTGATGATTCTCGCAACAAGTGCACAGTATCCGTGGTTAGATATAAATTTGGAAATTCTGAAACTGGTTTTTCTGACCTTTATTGGTTTGATTTTGGTCGCTGATTTTGACAAGATATTGCAGAGGATAAAGGCGATGCGTATTGCTTCCGCCAAGGTTGCAGAAGGCGACCTTACCATTCGAGTTACGGATAAAGAGAAAGATGAGCTTTCGTATCTTGCTAAGAGTTTCAATCGAATTGTTGAGTCTGAGGCGGAGCTCATCAGGTTTGTTAAACGCATAGTCAATAGCCTGATCGACATGGGCGAACAGATTGCCTCGACAGCTGATGAGATGGCAGGTGCTTCCTCAGAGATAGTCAATACTGCCCAGAAGATGACTGAAGGTATTAATGAGCAGTACAATGAACTCGACAAGACGATCACCACTGGAAAGAATCTCAGCGAGGTGAGTTTCGGAGTTGTGAGCAATGTTAAAAAAATTGAAGAATTTTCGATCGGTGTGTCAGACAGCGCGTCCAATGCGATCAGTCAGAGCGAGGTCGTGATTAATAATATTGATTTGATCGGCAAAAGATACGATTATCTGACATCTCTTATGACCAAGGTTCAGGATATTTCATTAGCCATCAATAAGATAGTTAATACAATAGACGCTATAGCTGGGAAGATTAATATACTATCACTTAATGCTTCCATTGAAGCGGCACGAGCCGGTGAATACGGTCGTGGTTTTTCAATTGTTGCTGATGAAATAAAGAAACTTGCCGACAGTTCGCAGGAATCAGCATCAGAGATCGGCAGAATTATTAAAGAAATGATGGAATCCGTAAAGACCGTTACGGCAAGCACGGAAGAGGTCAACCGAGCAATCAGCGATGGGAGTATCGTAGTAAGATCAACCACCGATGCTATGAAGGCAATTTCAGACAACGTGATTGAGCTTAACTCAGCGATCAAGACCATCAATGAGATGATTTCAAAAGAAGAGGGAGAGATAATTAACATAATAGAACAGGTAGAAAATTCGCACAGCATATCAAAGGATAATTCTGCAGCTGCTGAACAGATACTTGCTTCAATTCAGGAGCAATCAGCTGCTGCCCAGGAATTTACCGCGACGAGCCAGGAACTCGTTACCGTATCAAACCAACTTAAGGAGATGGTCCAGAAATACACTATAGATAAACCAGAATAGCTCATGATTTCTTTTGTCATTGCGAGGAGCGTAGCGACGCGGCAATCTATCTTTCCTCTCCCCCAAGGGGAGAGGAAAAAAGATTGCCCCGTACTTGATATGGGGGTGAGGGGTAAAATAATCCATGCCTGACGTTCTAATCATTGAAGACAAAGCAAGCTTCGGCGAAATGCTGCGTAGCAGTCTGGAAGATGCCGGCATATCAGCAACCCTGGCAAGAAAAGGACGCGAAGCTCTGCAGGTTTTCAAAAAAGAACAGTTCGGCATTGCCCTCATCGACCTCAGATTGCCAGATATAGACGGCGTGGATCTGCTGCGTAAGCTCAAGAAATTTGACACCGACACAAAGTTTATAATAATGACTGCATTCGGTACGATCGAGCGTGCAGTTGAAGCCATCAAGCTCGGCGCTTGTGATTTTTTGACAAAACCTTTTGACATTGAACAACTCATCAGTCTCCTGACCCGTATTATCGGAGAACGACGATGCCTTTACGAGAATATCATTCTCAAGGAGGAGGCCGAAAAGATTCACGGTTTGCCTACGATAATCGGTAAAAGCTCGGCGATAAGAAAGACAACCGAGCTGCTCAAAAAAGCAGCGCCCACTGATACAACAGTGCTCCTCTTAGGCGAATCCGGTACTGGCAAAGAATTGTTTGCCCGTACTTGCCACATGCTTTCTTCGAGAAAAGAAAAACCTTTTGTGCCGCTCAACTGTGCTGCCATCCCTCGTGAACTTCTGGAAAATGAGTTGTTTGGTTCTGAAAAGGGGGCGTTTACCGGTGCTGTAGCACGTAAATTGGGTAAATTCGAGCTTGCCAATAAAGGAACTGTATTCCTCGATGAAATAGGCGATCTCGACCTGAATCTGCAGGCAAAAATCCTCCGTGTCCTCCAGGAGAAAACCTTTGAAAGGCTGGGCGGTACTTATTCAATAGAAGTCGATGTGAGAATAATAGCTGCCAGCAACCAAGACCTTCTGGAACTCGTTAAGGAAAAGAGATTTCGCGAAGACCTCTATTATCGATTGAGTGTTTTTCCTATTATAATACCGAACTTGCGAGAAAGAAAAGAAGATATACCAATTCTCGTTGATTACATCCTCAGCCGGAGATTGCATTCTGCAAAAAAAATCTCTGCCAATGCGTATCAGAAGCTACAAGATTATGACTGGCCTGGCAATATCCGAGAGCTGGAAAATACGATTGAAAGAGCCGTGATTATTGCAAAAGACACTATACAATCAAAGCACGTGCTTTTGCCAGGTACAACGAGCGCAGATGTGTCGGTTGAACGCGCCAGGAGTCTAAAAGAAGCTGGCAATCGTGGTCAGGAAAAAGCTGAAGCAGTCCTCATTAAAAAGACCCTCGAGGAGACAGGCGGCAACAAATCAGAGACCGCCCGCCGCCTCAAGGTTTCCTACAAAACCCTGCTCAATAGGATAAAAAAATACAAAAAGAAAGGTTTGTTATAACAAACCTTTCAAAACCTAAACAAATTCAAAACCAGAATAAACACAATCCCCGACTCAGTTACTCAGTCATACGCACTAAGTTACGCTGGTGCCGCGTCAAGCAATGTATTCGCCTGATTTATTGAGTAAAGCAGTTATTAAGTAACTAAGTTATTGAGTAATTATGTTCTTGGTTCTTGGGATTTGTTTGTCTTTAGGCATTTAGGTATTTGTTCCCAGCTTCGCACATACATTTCGTCTTTATCCTAATCCCTGTTCCCTGATTCCTAATCTATGCTCGCTAATCCCTGTTCTCTACTCGATAATCCCTGTTCCCTAATTCCTGTTTCCTGTTCCCTAATCTATGCCGAGGGCCGGACTTGAACCGGCACTCCCATAAATGGGAAGCGGATTTTAAGTCCGCTATGTCTACCAATTCCATCACCCCGGCGTATTTCCCCTTTTCATCCACCTATCATGTCATATCTTCCCAAAAATATTCTACCTATTATCCAATGATTTCGCGCTGTGGCATATTGCAACAGTTTCAAATAAGTCACGCTTAACTCGGTAAATAATCCTATAGTTCTTATAGATTTTTTCTCGCAAATTCTCGTTGTTATATTCAGGTACGATTCGACCTGATTTCGGAAATTCGGGGATATTCTTAACAATCGCGATTATTCGCTTGGCGAAAAGTGCGGCATAGTATTTTGAATCTCTGGCAATATATTCACAAATATCTTCAAGATTGGATGCGGCACGCGGTGACCATATTATTTTGTAAGCCATTTAGACATTCTTTTCTCTACTTGTTCGTGAGGGATCCCTTTTCCTTCATTCAGTTCTCTTAATCCAGCATCAACCTGAAGTTTAAAATATAGTTCAGCCATAATGTCATCAATGGTAACATCTTCGGGAAGAGATTTAATGATTTGAATTACCGCCTGTTTTATTTTTGCCATTATATTATCTCCCTTATTTCACTTTTCCTTTATTGATTTCTATTCTATTATAATTGACACATATAAAAAGTCAATAGCTCATCGAGTAATACCTGCTGCGTTGGATCATATATCTAATTATAGTTATTGCAACTTCAATTCCTCCTTTAAGGAAGCAATTGCTTTATATTTTGAAAATGAGGATATAAGCGAAGTAGGGTTACCGAAAGAGCCGGCAATTGCGGTTCCTATTATTGTAGAATAGACTATTGCTACTTCCATTGACATTCAAAGAATATACGTTATAATGCAGTGGATGAATAGATCAAAGGATTGGTTTGAACAAGCAAAATATGATCTACAACATGCCCGTAACAGTATCAAGGATGGCGATTATGCTTGGGCTTGTTTTGCCGCTCAACAGTCTGCAGAGAAAGCAGTGAAATCGTTATATATGAAGAAGAATGCCATTGCTTGGGGACACTCGGTATTTGTGTTGCTTGAAAACCTACCCGAAGATGTAATACCGGACAAGGCATTAATGGAAAAGGGTAAAATACTTGATAAGCATTATATACCAACAAGATATCCAAACGCACACCCTTCCGGTCCTGCATATAGATTCTATACGAAAGAAGATGCTGACCAGGCAATAAAGATTTGCGAGGAGGTAATGAATTTCTGTGTCAGTAAAGGTATTTCGGATAAATAGCAAAGAGATTATTGCTAAACTTAGACATTGGGCTGAGAATATGTCTCGTAATAAGAATGTATTAGCCGTGGTTCTTTTTGGCTCATTGGCAAATAATGAGGCAACACCAGCAAGTGATGCCGATATTCTTATACTCTTAAAAGATTCAAAAGAAAGATTTGATGACCGTATCCCCCAATTTATACCAGAGAAAATTGGTTTGAGTGTTGACGTATTTCCTTATACTCTGGAGGAAGTTCGTTCTTCAATAAAAGAAAACTGGGGAATTACGCGAGAGGCTATGGAACATGGGCTTCTTCTATATGGGGTCGGTAATACCAAAAACACTACTTCTTTCAAATCCTGGTTTTCTACATTTCAAAGAGATTATTAAATTATTTGAGGAAAAAAACATGTGGAGACTAATTGTAGAATGTCAAGACCTGCCACTTTTTTTAATAAACCATTTAATAAACCATGGTTTTTAATATCTAAGACTCGATTTATATTTGCCAGCTAGGATGGTCTGAATGTTTAATATTCCGAGCTAATATTTGCAGCTTGATCAATATCTTTATTTTCTCAGGAAATGACAATAAAGCTTGTTCCTTGTGAAAGGTTGCCTTATTGGAAAATATTCTTTTACGAACTTCACTTATGTTCCCTTTTAACTGATTTCTTTTGCTGCTATTTCTTTTCATCGATTTTAAAATGTTGCTTGTATTTACTCAGTAACTTGTATTTTGATAGTATTGATTTCAGTTTCTTATACTTTACCGTAGATTGTTTCAGAATTTTCTCCACCTTTTCAATATCCTTGGTTCGTCCTGCTCTTACTAGTACCGTAATTAGGTATTCCGCAGAAAATACTTTGGTTTTGGTCCCTTCATAGTCTACGTTCGGGGCATTACCTATTGCTTCGGTCTCCAATTCGTCGGCAGGGATAAATTGTACAGGAACCCCTTCTATAATAAGGTGCTCTTTTTCCCATGAATAGCCCTTTTGACGCAGACTATTAAAAAGAACACTCAGATCAATAACCCTTTTGCACTTTGCCTGAGGTAGAATGACAAAAATATCAAGATCGTAGGTCAATATCGGTTCGATGTAATATATCGCCGCAATTCCACCGCCAATTGCATAATCTTCAATAATTCCTTGCTTTTTCATCTCGTTGATGACTGCGAGTGTTTTTTTCACATATCATTATACTGGAAATTATCAATAGAGTCAATATAATAAAGCAGAGTTATACTAATCCAGTTGAATCTGACCTGCTATACTTTGTTGAATTTTATGCCTGAAAAGTTTCGATATTTCGTAAGATATTTTTTTAGTAGTTCACAATTTTCAATTCTTGTTGATTTTTCTCTTGCCAAGAATAAAACTAACAAAAAGAAAAATAGCCCTGTCAATGATTCCGCGAAAAAATTCCCCTTCGAGTCTACCTGCTTTTGTTCGGTTAGGTGATAAATTATTCCCTTGACAATTAAGGTATAGTGTATATAATTATTTCAGTTAGTGGACAAAAAGGGGTACCAAGCAAAATGAAGTTCAGGGATTTATATAAGGTTTTGGAGTCGAAAAAGTTTTTTGTGTTCTCATCTGATGATCTGTTGTTATTTTATCCGGATGAGACAAATGAGAATCTCAAGAAGCTCATTTATAGATGGAAACATAAGGGCTGGATTAATTCTTTAAAGAAAGGTTTGTACGAACTTGTATATCCAAAAGCATTTAATATTCCTGACCTATATATTGCCAATAAAATGTATCAACCTTCTTATATTTCACTGGAAACCGCTTTATCTCATTACAGTATAATTCCTGAGGTTTCAATGGCCGTGACTTCGATTAGTACAAAACCCACTAGACAATACAAAAACAATCATGGTTTGTTCATGTACCGAACCGTAAGACCAGATGTATATGCAGGTTATTATGTGGAGGAAATTCGCGGTTTTAGCATCCTTATTGCAGAACCAGAAAAGGCATTTATCGATTACTTGTATTTTAAAAACTATCGTAAAAGGAAATTGCAGCTGGACAATGAGCGTTTTGATAAAAAACGGGTGACCAGGATGGAGAAGAGAAAACTAAAAAACTACGCAGCATTATATAATATGGATATTGGTGAGATATATGCTAACTTATGAAGCATTGATTGAACAGGCAAAATTACGCGGTATGCCTTGTACTAAGGACCGTGGTGTTCTGAGGGAATATTTGCACATCGTGATGCTCAAACAACTCTACAAGACTGATATCGGTAAGCAAATGTTTTTCACAGGCGGGACCTACCTTAGATTAGTGCACAATCTCAAAAGGTTTTCCGAGGATTTGGATTTTAATTCAAATAAAATAGAGCAACAAGCGTTTGAAGTTCTATGCAAAAAACTTGTTACGGAACTCAGAAGGCTCGGCATTGAAAGCAAAATAGATTTTTCTCACTGGGATAATATACTTGTTGGAAGATTTACTTTCCCGGATATTGAACCTTTATTTGGTATAGTTTCAAAGCATACGCGAAAACAAGGACTATTGATAAAACTTGAAGTAAACAGACCAAAATGGGAAGTAAAAACTGAAACCGAAGTAATCTCTGGTTACGGAGAGATCTATCCGTGCATTTGTACTAATAAGAGTATGCTATTCGCTGATAAAATTGATGCTTTGGTCAAAAAGAAGATCGGACGACATCTTTTCGATATCATTTTTATGCTTTCAAATAAATTCCCCATCGATCACAAGATACTGAAGAGCTTTGGTATTACGCAAAAGCCGTTGGCGATAATCGTAGAACGCACAAATAGCTTCTCAAAAGGAGAACTTAAAAGACTGGCTGAAATTCTACGACCATTTTTATTTGACGAAGCAGAAGCCAATTTGATAATTAATGCGCCCACAATTATTGAAAAACTTGTACAGACGTATGGGTAGGAAATGGGGTCACCTATGAAAAAGAGGACTTAGACAAAGTGAGTTTAGAAAACCGAGTGTTGACAGCAGTGAAGTAATGAATACAATTACAATAATGAGTAACAAGAGAATCAGATTTATGACATGATAATAAACTGCAGGGAATTTCAGAGCTTCGAGAAGAAAATGATAGAACAAGAAAATTTGAATATAAGGCAAAAATTCAAGATTATTAATGCCTTATATGAAGAAGCAATTGCACTTGGTGCACTACCATTGAAAAATCCTCTTGAGGGGATAGACATTGATATAAGAATCGCACGGGTAGTAAATAGTGTTTCAAAACCTGCTTAAAAAAATAGCGCGAAGCCTGGACAAGGCTTCTATTCCGTACATGGTGATTGGTGGACAGGCAGTCCTTCTTTATGGCGAACCACGATTAACCCGGGATATCGATATTACGCTCGGTATTAGCATCAGTGGACTTGATGAGATTATGAAAGTGGTTGGTGGGCTCAAATTTAAGATTTTGGTGGATAACGTTGATGATTTTGTAAAAAGAACAATGGTCTTACCTGTAATTGACGAAAAATACGGGATTAGAGTTGATTTTATATTTTCATTCTCTCCATACGAAAGACAGGCCATTAAGAAAGCACGGATTGTGAAGTTAGATAAGACAATGGTGCGATTTGCTTCGCTCGAAGATGTGGTCATCCACAAAGTCGTCTCTGGCAGAGCCAGAGATATTGAAGATATAATAGCGATTCTTTTAAAAAACCCCCATTACAATATCCGGTACATTACTAAATGGTTGAAAACTTTTGATAAATCGCTAAACGAGGACTTCTCAAGTATTTTCAAAAAGATACGAAAAGAAACAAAATGATCCATACCGATTTCTATACGTTAACAGATTTACCAAAGGAGGTATTATGAAACGCTTTATTTTTTGGTCAATAATCATACTTGTTCCAACAATTGCTTTTGCCCAGATTGATTTCACGCGATATGTAATAGATAGTACCACTATCAGCAGACCATATGGCGTATTTGCTATTGATTTAGACCAGGATAATGATATCGATGTTTATCGACAATAGAATTGTCCAAAAAGTGATAAAAGTTAGGTGATTTTTTTCCTGATACCAATGTTCTTATTCTGCACAGACACTACAGATACTGATATCCATGCGTTGATCCAGACGAGAAGATCGATACGAAAATACAAACAAGAAGAAATTTCTTTGGTAATCCTAAAACAAATCTGCGATGATGCACGATTTACGCCAAGTCCGGGTAATTTACAGCCTTGGGAATTTCTAATAATACATGGCAGGGAATCAACAAATAATGTTTTTGACCATCTTGAATGGCTTGGCGGCGCACCCGAAAATGGTAAAACCCCAGTGGCATACGTTGTGCTACTTATGTCTAAGAAGTACAGTGATGAATGGTCTTGTCTGGCTGGCCTTGGTGCCTGCGGTCAGAACATACTCCTTTCTGCTTGGTCTTATGGCATTGGCAGTTGCTGGATAGGTTCCATTAATAATCAAAAGACATTAAAAAAAATTTTGAAGATACCTGAACGGTTAAATATTTTTTCCATCATTGCCTTGGGCTATCCGGCAGAAAAACCTATTGTTGAAGAATCAGCGGACAGCATCAGACCATATCGTGATGCTTCGGGTAAAATGCATATTCCCAAAAAGCCACTTGAAGATATTCTGCATATCAACCATTATGAATCTAAGGAGTGATTGAGAACGACATTCTCCTCTCCCCACAAACATTTTCACGCGTGAACATATATTATCAAAACTATGACGAATTGGTTAAGCTCGTGCAGACGCCAGAAATCTCCGTGCTCAAGCACAAATCAGGTGGTTATCTTGAGGCGGTCGTGGATACGGCATTTGGTTTATGCGGATATCTGAACACGGTTTACCCGCACGTTAATGTGACCGATTCAACGGGCAATTACGGCGATGTTATAAGGCTTGCCCAGGCAGTAAATAGCGATCCTTTTGTCGTTTATTAACCGCCACTCCCTTTTTTAGTTTTTGGTCATTGCATCTACGAGAGAAAGTCAACCGAAGCAATCTTCAATAACTACTCTTTGAGCGAACCTGTCTCGAGTTTATCGGGAGACCAAGCGCATCGAGAAGTTCTTTATTTAATTCCCTTCCATAATCCTTGACAAGTCGCTCACCCTAATATGGGATTTCGCAAGACTATGGCGTAACTTGGACCTGGGACACACTTGAAACCATTTCGGTTATGTCGCATGTTCGGGTTGTGGCAACACTTGATACCTGTGTTCACATTGTTTTCCGGACCTGGACCTCTGGAGTCCAGTTGTATTATATGAAGTTAAGACCTGACGGTACAGTTGCTATTGAACCTCGGTCCACGCTATTAGTTTCACCTAACCCCATGTTTTCGTTGGCTAAGATGCAATTCAACCTTACCCAACCAAGCATGGTGCAGCTGATATTGTATGATGCATTAGGCCGGAAGGTGAGAGATATTTTGAATTGCGCAGTTGCGAAAAGTCTTCATACAATTCAGTTTGACCGAGCCGATTTATCTTCGGGGACATACTTTCTGGTATTTAAGAAGGATTCTGAAAGCAGAGTAGTCAAAATTGTGATAGTAGAATAAAAAATAGGAATTCCGGGGACATCACAATTCACCTTGACATCCGCACAAAATTCTGGATAATTAATACAAAGGTGGGAATATGACTAAGTTCATTCAAAAAAGGATTTGCCACACTCTTCTTATAGGTACAATGCTACTCGCCAGTCTTCTTTGGGCACAGGAGATACCCCTTACCAGTGATTTCTATGATCATTATGATCCAGAGTGGTCACCTGATGGAAGTGAAATTGCTTATGACAAGCAGGATGGAACTGGCTTTCGGCAGATCTATAAAGTGGCATCAGGTGGAGGAGCTGAAATACCCCTGACCAGTGATAGCTATCACCATGTTACTGCAGAGTGGGCATTTAGCGGCAGTGAAATTGCATATACAAAATGGAATGCAACGGGATTTTCCCAGGTCTACAAAATTCAATCAAGTGGCGGAGCAGAGACACCTCTGACCAGTGATTCCTATGATCACCTTGATCCCCAATGGTCACCTGATGATGTTGAAATCGTATATATGAAATTGTTTGGTGGTTTCAGACAGATTTATACTGTGCCCTCGGCAGGAGGCTCTGAATTTGTTCTGACCAGTGATAGTTATGACCATTGGTATCCAGAGTGGTCACCTGATGGAAGTGAAATTGCTTATGACAAGCAGGATGGAACTGGCTTTCGACAGATCTATAAGATTTCATCGAGCGGAGGAACTGAATTGCCACTCACCAATGATACATATGATCACCGGTATCCTCAGTGGTCACCTAATGGAAACGAAATTGCATATCAGAAAGACATAGCGGGTTTCTGGCAGATTTACAAAATTGCATCAACCGGAGGGACAGAGACACCTTTGACCAATGACACATATGATCATAGGTATGCTCAGTGGTCACCTGACGGCAGTGAAATCGTTTATCAAAAGCAGGATATAACGGGCTTTGACCAGATTTACAAGGTGTCATCAGGAGGTGGAACAGAAATACCTCTGACAAGTGATTCCTATGATCACATATACCCTCAGTGGTCACCTGATGGTAGTGAAATTGTTTATATGAAATACGACGGTACAACATTCTGGCAGATTTACAAAGTTTCTTCCACCGGTATTACTGAAACATCATCCTCTTTACCTGAGTTCTTCAGATTTACTATTAAACCATCCATAAGCCTATCAGGAAGAGTGAATATCAATTACGGTGTAACCAGAAAAACGCGAATCTCTTTATATATCTACGACATTACTGGTAGTGTAGTAAGAGAACTGGTAAAGAACGAAGTAGAACCAGGTAGTTATTGTATTACATGGAACGGCACAGATGCCTATGGCAGAAGAGCCCCTGAAGGAATCTATTTTTGTCGACTGAATGGAGACAACTTTTCTGCTACAAAGAAGATGGTGCTGCTAAAATAGAAATCTGTTATTGTTACTTGGAATGACATTTAGACCTCGTGTGAGTAGAAGATTTGTGGTCTGACCTTGCCTGAGAATCGGGGAATCTGATGCCTATTAAAATCCATCATTGACAAATTATTTCTGCTGTCTACAATAGTTAGTGGAGCAAACGATCATTTTTCAAGACCAGCAGATTGATGGTCAGAGAGGATTATGTAAAAGAAGTACAGGAAATCCTCCAGCAGTTGATTCAGGAAAGGTAAGGGGCAATTCAATTATGAGCGTATAACTATTAGAAAGGAGGAATGAAATCAATGTTAAGAGATTATCCAAAAGAGGTTACTATAAAAAGCGGAGAAAAAGTCATTCTCCGTCCTATGGTCAAGGAAGATGAGCAGAAGCTCCTAAAATTCTTCTTAGGACTTCCTGAAGAGGATAGGTTATTTTTGAAAAATGATGTCACCGACCCTAAAGTTATTGAATCATGGGCTCAGAAGCTGAATTACGAACATGTGATTCCAATGTTAGCGGAGCTAGATGACAGGATTATAGGTGACGCCACATTACATAAAAGAACGACTGACCAGCCACCAAATGTAGGAGAGATTCGTATTGTGACGGACAGGAGCTTTCGCCGCCGCGGATTAGGGACTTTGTTGGCTAAAGAGATATTTTATCTTGCACTTAGTTTGAAGATGAACAGACTTGTTGCAGAGGTAGTTGAAAACCAGCATACAGTGATAAAAGCATTTGAATCTGTTGGTTTTCAACAGGAGAAGATTTTAGAGAACCGAGCAATTGATCTTCATGGTAAGAAACACAATCTTGTGATAATGACAGCAGATGTTGATGATTTATGGAAAACTATCGAGGACCTCATACACAAGGACACTGCACATTATTCAAGAGAATAGATAGTTTATTCCATTGGCCGTAGAGGACTTGCTACCTATTTAGCCTATTTCTGTCGTATATCACTTGATACCACACGGGATTTGGATAGACCAATTCGAGACATAGGGGGAGTGCTAACAGGCGGAAAGTCCTATTCTGTAAATAGCATTTTTCCTGTAAAACGGCAACCATTCACATATAGCGAATAGAAATAAACGCCGTCGGACCGTGATTTACCGTGGTCATCTCTGCCGTACCACTTTACAGTGTGTTGACCTGAAGACTGAACCGTGTTAATTGCAGTCTTCACTAATCTCCCGGCACTGTCGTAGATCTTCAATTCAACCGCACTCCTTTCTGATAGGCAATAATTGATCGTGACATAATCAGAAAATGGATTTGGTTGGTGCGATAGATCATTCACGGTAAATCGTCTAGATTCATAAACACCGGTGGAGAAATAGGTGAGCCGTGAAAGGAACAGGGCATTACTATAATTCGGATTAGTTTCTTCTTCATAGCTAAGTACGTGAACAGCTACACCAACGTCTTCAGGTAGAAAATCATATATGATGTGAGTGGTTGTATCTACAGTAACAGGAATACCATTAACTAATAACGTTGTTATTATAGTATCAAATGAGCATGAGCGAAGGCAATCAAACGTATCATAAGGGATTATCACCATACCCCAGGCATCAATCGTTTCAAATCCATAGTTGTCAATTCTTAGTTCCACATTAGTAGCCAACTCCATAGTGTAACCGTTATGGTAGTGACGGCTAGCTCCATAGACTATTGGTAAAGGGGAGGTATCTACCGGCTCAAAGCGGAAGAAAAACGTATCTCCTGATACACTTCCCTGACCAAGGTTACATGCAAAACTTGGAGTGAGTCGGGAGTATGCATATATTGTATCGGCGTCCTCATATATCATATAGACAAGATTCGAGCCAGGAAATGAATCTTCAAAAGGTGTGGAATTCTTAGGGACGACGAGCACATCAGTATCCTGTTCGCCCGTTGGTTGTGAAACGAATTGCCATGTATGCGGACCACCTTGAGAGCCGATTTTTACGGTCACGCTATCCACGCCATTATGGGTAAATCGAGTGCCTATATTCTGTGGTATTTCAGTCCAGTCAATTATAATCTGGCCGGTGAGTGGTGCGCTAGTAAGAATAGATAATATCACAATTGATATTAGTGATTTCATTTAACCTCCTCAGTATATCATAGCCAATTGTTCCTGGATGTCAAGCTTGAAAAAGTGCTTGACTTTAGAACGCAGACCGCTATATAATTTGTCGACAATGGATCAGGCGGAGACTAGGAGAAAAGGGGTGCTGGAGTATGGGGGTAACTGAGATGCAGAGAAATGTCGAATAAGAAGAAATCAGTTCACTACAGTATCTATGTGGTATTGTTGGAAGACTGTATCAGGAAATTTCGAAAAGTGCAGGATGAGAATCCGCGCCGAGATTCTGGAAAACCATGTGTGTATGTTGGTATGACCGGCATCAACCCAGTAAAACGTTTTGAAAACCACAAAGCCGGTTACAAGGCGAGTGGATATGTAAAGAAATACGGCATTCGGTTGATGCCCGAGCTATATGAAGACCTTAACCCCTTGTTATACGATGAAGCAGTAATCGCTGAGCAGGGTCTTGCGCGTAGACTCAGAGCAGAGGGTTATACAGTTGTCGGAGGACATTAGGCAAATCTACCTACAGCTAAATACGTATTGTTGTTAGTTGTTGCCTCATTAATTTTACCTAATAATTATATGTGATTATCCTGGTAGAGCAAGATGAAGACGTGAAGAGTGAATTCAAGAGATGTTTCAAACAGTTCCCGCTCGCTGAATACAAAGAGAAATATAATGAGCTTTTACAGTATGTGAATGAATTAACTCAATTAGCTCAAAATTGATATGCCAAACCACGAAAATGGTAATAAAATAATTGTGTATGCTTTAGCCGAGATAAAAAATCTGATTCCTGGTTATCTTGTAGACATCAACAACAAAATCGATGTAATTTTAGTTTTATTAGAGAAGCATGATTTTGCGAGGATCGAAACATTGGGACATGGTTTGAGTGGTTCTGGTGGTGCATATGGATTTGATGTGATAAGTGCAATCGGCGAATTTCTTGAACAAGCAACACAAGAAAGAAATGAAGAGCAGATAAGGAAGTGTGCAGATAAGTTGAAGGATTATCTTGAACGATTAGAGGTCATTTATGAATAGTCCAGCTAAGCCACTTATTCTGGTTGTCGACGACGACAGCAATATACTAAAGCTAACCAAAAGTTTATTGAGCGGTGAAGGTTATGATGTTATGATTGCGGAAAGCGGGCTCAAGGGTTTGGAGATACTCCGAGACGTCACGCCCGATCTTATTCTGCTTGACATTATGATGCCGGAAATGGATGGTTATGACTTCTGCTACAAACTCCAGCAAAAATCAGAAACCGCCTTCACCCCGGTTGTATTTGTGACTGCTTTAAAAGAGGAAAAAGACAGGGCAAAGGCATTTGCCCTCGGCGCTGTTGGTTATCTTATTAAACCCATAAAGAAAGACATCTTGCTTGAAAACGTTCGTTATCACCTCAAGACTGCCCTGCGATGGAAAGATTTCCGGGGAGATGCGATTAAGTCAGACGTCAGTCTTACTTCATCTAATTTCATTCAATTTAAAGAATTTCTATCTGATAAACTAAATCTATCGCCTGAGCAACAATATAAACTGGATACCATGGAGCATGCAAGCCTTTATTCAGCAGCATATGGGATCGGCATTGATAATACAAGGATGTCGGTGTATATCGCTGATTATCTAAAACTTCCTTTTTTACCTAAGATCAAACCAGAGGATGTTGAGCTGGGCATACTTCCCGTGACGTTCTGTAAATCGAATCTTATTGTGGCATTAAAGCAAAAAGATAGAAAATGTGCCTTTATATTGAGCAACCCCTTTAATCTGGAAGTCATTGATATTTTGGAGAAATTCTATTCACAAGACAAAGGATTGAAGCTCGTGGTTACTCCTCCTGCCAGTATTGAATCAATATTACATACTGATCAAGGCGAAGATGATACAGTACGATCCCAGGATTTCAGCATCAATACAGTAGAGGGGCTCGCTGAGCCGGTTGATCCAAAAACTACTGCCCCGTCTTACAATCTGGGTACTGAAGGTCAATCGACTTCTGGCATTGCAAACAAACTACTATTCGCGGCTGCATCAGAAAGAGCAAGTGACATACACATTGAGCTAAAGAAAAACGATTGCATTATTCGTTTTAGAATAGATGGTGATATGAGAAATATGTTTATTCTGGAAAAGAAAATAGGCTTCATGTTAATAGGTCGCTTCAAGGCAATTAGCGGTATGGATATAGCGGAACGACGAAGACCTCAGGATGGTACATTGGAGGCGGTGATTGACGACAAGAATTATAAACTTCGTTTAGCTACTGCATCAACACCAGAGGGTGAGAATATCGTAATAAGAATGTTGCAGCCGTATGCCAAACCAAAAAAACTGAACGAGCTTGGGATGACTGATGAACAGGCTGATACAATGATGGACGTCATCAATCGAACACATGGTCTGATTTTGGTTGTTGGACCAACAGGGTCTGGTAAGACCACAACGATCTATAGCTTACTCTCACACATAAATTGCCAGGTGCGAAATCTCGTGACAATTGAAGACCCGGTTGAATATCTTATGCCTTTTGCAAATCAGCAGCAGGTAAATGAAAAAGCCGGTATAACATTTGAGGCGTTACTCAAATCTGTGGTGAGATTGGATCCGGATGTGATCTTTCTTGGCGAAATCAGAGACCAATATTCTGCAAAAATGGCAATGGATTTTGCAAGTACAGGCCACCTCACTTTAACAACGCTGCACACAACTGATACGACGACAGCTGTTTTCCGCCTTGAAAGATTGGGCATTGGGTGCGGCGTTATGGCAGATGCAGTTCTCTGTGTAGTTGCGCAAAGATTGGTCAAGAAACTTTGCTCATGCTGCAAGAAAGTAATGGAGATTTCTTCGAATGAACGGAATATGTTCATGCCTTTTACTGATGATATTCCGGCGCGGGTTGCCCATCCAGTCGGCTGTGCAAAGTGCCATAATACCGGGTATTTTGGACGCGAAGGTCTATATGAAGTTTTGAAATTCGATCCCAGTATTGCCCGTATGGTTCGTTCAGGCAAATCTATTGTGGAAATCAGGAAGTTCTTCCAAAAAAAGGGTATATATCTAATCAGCAATCACGCCATTGAAAAAGTGAAAGGCCTTATTTGTGCTCCAGAGGACGTTTATCAGAATGTCCTGGCAGAGGATATGGAACTTCTGGGGGTCAAATCTTGAATAGTGAACAAAGTTTACCCAACTTTTTTAAGATTTGTCTAAAAAAGGAAACCTACTTATGGGACCAAATGTGAAACCTTTTCCTTTAAATAAATAAAAACAGGCATCTACCACGTCTGGATTGTACAGAACGCCCTTATTTTGTAAAATTTCTTCTAATGCTTTATCTATACCTGGTGCAGGCCTATATGGTCGGTGTGAGCACATTGCTTCTACCACGTCGGCGACACCCAATATCTTTGCTTCATGCAATATCTTTTTGTCCTTCAGACCCATTGGATAACCAGAACCATCTATTCTTTCATGATGTTGCAGAACAATCTTTGCAATTGGCCAGGGGAATTCTATATTTTTCAATATATCATAACCAACCTGACAATGGCTTTTAATTAGCATAAATTCGCCTTCAGTTAATTTATTGGGTTTACTGAGAATCTCAGCAGGAACGTATATCTTTCCGATATCATGAATAGAGGCAGCCATATGGACACCCCTAATTTGTTTCTCTGAAAACCCTAATTGTGTGGCTATTTCAAATGTGAGCTGCGCTACGCGCAGTGAATGTCCTGCTGTATATGGGTCCCTCTTTTCAAGGGCTATTGCTAAGGCACTTACAGTTTCTTGCAGGATCCTTTGTGATCTCTCAAGACTTAGCTGCAAGGCTTGCTCAGTCTGTTTGTGCTCGGTGATGTCCCGTAGCGATGCAAGGTGTACAGCCTTTCCCTGCCACTTTATGCCAACCATGCGCATTTCCGCTACAGTTGTTTTTCTTCCTTTTTGTATGATTTCAATTTCTGTCGTTTCACCAACGACGACCGGAAACCCAAACAATTCACCCACCATCTTTTTCTTACCAAAACCGAATAATTTTTCGGCAGCAGGATTGATAAAACGCACGATACCATTTCCATCTACAATAATTATACTGTCGGCATTTTTGCTTATGATAGTCCGTAGCCGTGCTTCGCTTTCTTCCAGTTGCTTCAACGCTTGTTTTCGTTCCTCGCCTATTTTTATGGTGTGAAGTGCAAGTCCAACATCGCCTGCGATTTCATTGAGAAGTGACAACTCATCCTTATCTATGGGGAAATTATCGGCGGTGGATACTATTATCAAACCGTGAACTTTGTTATTGGATTCCAGCCGGGCGCTCAAGATTCTGTTGCCACTATTTTTGCGCGCTAAAGGACATTCAGCACAGATTTTGGATGTGTCTTCTATTACCACTACACCTGGTTTTGACAGTATTTTTTTCCAACATTTGGGTGGGTTTCCTTGTTTGAGAGATTCGATTAGGTGTGAAAAATTCCTGCCAACACCGGTTTCAGCATAAGCTGATGGTTTACCAGATTCGTCTATGACTGCGATCCAGGTGCTAGAGTAGCCGCGAGTCTCAGTGAGTTTCTTGCAGATGCCTTTAAGCAATTTATCGCGGTTCTTTTCTTTTGTGATGAGTTGATTAACATTTCTGATTGCGCACAGTACATCACTGAGGTGTTTTATCTTCTTTTCCATCTGGCACTCATGAAGAGCTATCTCTATAGTTGAGTGTAATTCTCTTTCACTAAATGGTTTAAGAATATACCCATATGGCTCTGTTATCTTTGCGCGCTGCAATGTTTTTTTATCTGCATAAGCAGTAAGATACACTACAGGAATATTGAGACGCGTGTGTATTTGCTCTGCAGCTTCAATGCCATTCATTTCACCCCTCAGCACGATATCCATCAGAATCAAATCCGGCTTATCCGTCTTTGCTTTTTTGATTACTTGTTTGCCAGATGATACAGTTGAGGAAACCTGATAACCCAAATTCATCAAGGTTCTTTCAATGTCTTTTGCGACAATCATTTCGTCTTCGACAATGAGGATTGTGGGAGAACATACAGGTTTGTTTTTCCCTTTTTTCATATAATACACCTAAAGGGATTTGCACGCACGAGCCATGAGTTCGGCAATTGAGCACGGGGATTTAGGGTCATAGTATGTTGTGCCGATATTCAAAGCTAATGTATATGCTTTCTTGCTTTTTAACTTGTGGGCGTTGAGATTTTGATGCAAGCGGTTGATTAGTATTTTGTCACTGTCTTCGCGTGCCTCCAGAGCAATAATGGCAAATGAATCTTCTGCATAGCGGGCTATAATGTCCGACCTGCGAAAGGACTGTTTTAGAATCTTGGCAGTATCAACTAAAGCATTTTCTTTTTCTTTATAATCGTAATTATCCGAGATACTCTTCAGGTTCTCAATGTTGAGCATGAAGAATATCATCCCCTTATTAGCACGATTTGCCAATTTCAGGTAGTGTTGTCCCAAGACAAGAAATGCCTGTCGGCTGTACAAACCAGTGACTTTGTCAATGAGTGCAAGATTGCTGAGTTCATGCTGTATCTCATGTTGCTCGACAGCATATTTGATTAAATGTCTAAGTTGTAAGCTGTCTGTTTTACCCTTAATAATATAGTCTTCCGCACCTAATTGTGTTGCTCTTACAGCCAGCGATTCTTCTTCTGGCAAAGCCATAACAATGATCGGTACATCAGGGGTTTGCTCGTATAGCTTGCTGAACGTATTTTGTATTTGACAATCAGGTAAGGAAAGGTCAAGTAAGACTATATCAATACTACCCGCTAATAATTTCTCCAAGCCACTTTCTAAGCAATCAGCGCGTATCAATTCAAATGATGATTCTATTGCCTCGGTAAGCATTTCTTGCATAATATTGAATTCATCGATATTGTCCTCAATAACAAGCACGTTTTTAATTGTGCCCTCTTTCAGTTGAGGCTCAAATCGGTTGTCCGAATCCAGGTCTATTATGTTCATTCTAAGCACCTATCAGTTCAAATATCTTGTTTTTCAGCTCTTTGATATCTATCGGTTTTGTGATAAATGCAGCGACATCTGAGTTTTTGACTGTGAAGTCGTCCTGCATTTTGCGGTATGCAGTGCATAATATTATCGGGATTTCCTGGTTTCGTTGTCGTATTCGTTCTATCGCCTCTATGCCGTGCATGTGAGGCATTTTTATATCAATGATGAGTAGGTCAAAGTCTTCGCTTTCGATTAAGTTTATGGCTGTTCTGCCGTCTGGCGCCGTGACGACGTCATAATAGTCAGATAGTATTTCACTGAGTAAGAGCCTTATTGATTTCTCATCATCACATACTAAAATTCTTTTCATAAAGCCCCCTTAAGGACAAATACTTAAATTCCCAAACACCTAAATACCTAAAAATGATCTTCTATGCCTTCTCTTGCCTTTTTTGACCCTTTTTGAACCTTTTTCGGTAGAAATACCCGTACTCTTGTACCGACGCCTTCCTCACTTTTGATATCAATCTTACCGTTGTGCTCTTCAATTATTTTCTGGACAATTGCAAGACCCAAACCAGTACCTCTTTCTTTCGTTGTAAAAAATGGTGTAAGCACATCCTTGAGTTCTTTCTTTGGTATGCCTGCGCCATTATCAATAATTTCAGTAATGACCCATTTCTTGTTTGAGGCGAATTTTATCTTCAGGTGACCATCTTTATCCATGGCTTCAATACTATTGGTTATCAAATTTATAAATACTCTTCTTATGGATTCTGTTTCTCCTTCAATTACAGGTGCTTTTCCATGTTTTATCGTGGTTTTGATGTTTATATCCCTGAGAATATGGTCAATCAGAGACCTTAAGTCTATTTCTGCCAATTTCGGTTTTTCCCTCTTTGTTTTGGCAAAGGCAAGGATATCTTCAATAATATTGTTTATTCTTTCGGCACCCTTGAATATCTCAGCGCTGTATAGAGCGATTTTTTCCTGTTTTTTGGTATCCACCATCAAATGGGCAAAACCGTCAATTGCAGCCAAGGGGTTTCTGATTTCATGAGCAACCCAGCTTGCCATTTTGCCCAGATATGAAAGTTTTTCTGCGTGTTTCAACTTCTCTTGCAGAGATTTTATCTCTGATAGATCTTTGAAAATCGTTACACACCCAGTAATTCTGTTTTTCAAACTGCTTATTGGAGAAATGGAGAAACCAATGGGTATTGATTTGCCTTTTTGATTGTATATTGAAACTTCATCCCTGTGTACGATCGATCCTGAAACAATCGACTGCTCCATTTTTTTCCAGAGTGCTTCAAGACGTTCTATATTCCTTATATCTTTGCCAATTGTTTGAGCCTTGTTTAAGCCTAAGGCTCTTGCTGCCTCAGGGTTGAGCGTGGTGATCGTACCATCGTTGCTAACGGCAATTACACCGCTGGGAACACTACTGATGATTTTTTCAGTGTATCTGCGCAAGGCAATTTCCTCAGCGGCGATCCTATCTACTTCTTTCTTGAGTTCGCGATTAAGCCCAGAGCCTATGTTTACTGTTGAGGTTGTCTTACCCGTACCTCCCTTTTGGTTGATTATGGCGATTCTTTTCATATTCCCGCCATCGTCGGAAGTAGGGCGGCGAAAGCCGCCCTATATTCCTTGATATCATCACAGCTACATGCCTTACCTGACAACTACTATCTTGTCGGTACGCGAGAATTCCTTGCCCATACTGTGTACAAAGTAGACGCCCTGCGCAACTGCCCATCCATTTTCATCCTCCGCATGCCAGATAATCCGTTCTGTATCAGTGCCGATATTGCTATAACGTTTGATCAATCTTCCGGCAACATCATATATACAGATCTCGTCGAGTTTCGTGGTACCCAGGACTATGTTGAAATTCGTTCTGCCGATTTTCGGAAATACCACCAGGTCCAGCGTTTCACGGTCTTTGTATTCTGCGATCCCCGGGTTCGGCACACCGCCGCACAGCGCAAAAAAATGCCCGAGACCGGAAGGGGCTTGTGTTCCGACAATGACATCCTGATACCCGTCAAAACT
The DNA here is from genome assembly GCA_030602565.1 of Candidatus Stahliibacteriota bacterium. Lineage (GTDB taxonomy): Bacteria > Hydrothermota > Tepidihabitantia > SM23-42 > SM23-42 > JAUVZL01. The sequence continues at coordinate 10,491 of JAUVZL010000029.1, read as the reverse complement.
TATGTCATCGACCGCGCGTATTGAACTGATCAATCTGCCCTCATTGTATGACCATATTATGCTTCCATCATCACCGCTGAAACAATAGACAATCCCCGGATCCTGATTACCGGTCACGACATCACATTTACCATCACCGTCCAGATCTTCAATCGCATCCACGGTCCAGACATGACTTCCAATGGGATAGGACCAGTGCACTTCGCCGGTTGCGCCATTCAGCACTTCAAATGATGAACCGACATGAGCAACGGCAATACCGGGTATACCCGGCGCTATTAAGTCTTTTATTTCAACGACCTTTATGACCCAACCCGGAACATGTCTCGCCCACAATCTTGCACCATTCACGCCGCTCAGGCAAAATACCGAATCGCTCCATGCCCCGGCGATAACATCGTATTTGCCGTCTCCGTTCTGATCGGGAATGGCAATGACCGATTGGATATCGCCACCGCAATCATAGGACCATAGAGGTGAATACACCACGCCACTGGACGCACCGCTCACACAGTAAACTTTTTCATCCAAACCATTGCCCCAGGCGCCGCATATCGCATCAGGAATATCATCACCATCGACATCGGGAATCCAATTGACACTGCCGATAGCATCTAAAGCTTGCAGACGCCAGATGATCTGGCCGTCAACGCCCGAAAAACAGTACATGCTGCGTGGACCAGCATTGCCACCTGAGGAGCCACCAATACCGGCAAGCACTTCATTAACATCATCACCGTTAATGTCCGGCATCGGTTTTACTGTATAAACCCAACCACCCTCGCCATCAAACCAGTAGCTATCGTAGTACCAAATTATCGCACCTGTCACACCATCGAGTGCGTATACGGACCGGTCATTCCACGCCGTCCCGAGAATCATATCATCCACACCATCAGCATTGTAGTCATCACCTCTGATCAGACAATCATCGCTCCAAGAGCCCTTCGTAGTATCATCTCCAAATTCCCACCGTAGCACACCATGCCCTGAACTGTTGCCCCAGAATGTATTGAGATGCTTTTCTATTGGCAAGCCTATTTGGTGTACTTCACACGCGACATCAATGATGCTGTCAGCATTTATGTCAGCTATCCCAGCAACGCAGACAACTTTGCCCGGAAAATCATACGACCAGAGCAGCGCACCAGCCTGGGAAAGAGCAGTATCCCCGATCGCACTGAGTGAAATGACCTCTGGACTGGCAGGATCATTCGAATAGATATCAACAAGACCGCTGTACGTGCCGAAATCAGTTGGCCGGGCAAGCATTTGAATGTAAACAGTATCGAGACATTGGACAGACATCGGTAATGTTACACTCCCGGAGAAAAAATGTTCATTCTCGTAAGTAACGCTGTCGATTACTAAGATCGGATAGCCACAATTGACTATCTGCAGATCCCAATCCTTAACACAGTCGACACGCACGTTGCCGAAATTATAGCTCGCCGCGTGCGGAGCAAGATACGGATCCGGATACACACCGTGTCCGCTCAATGCAACATAAGTCGTTTCATTCACCGGGTCATTACTCACGATCAGCAGATTGGATGAATTGTACGAGAATGTATCGGGGTCAAAAAATACGGTGATGTTCGTGTCCTCACCAACTGCAATGTCGAACGGAAAAGACAGCGGTGTAGCATAGAACAATGAATTTTGAGTAAAGGCCGTGTCTATCGTCAGGATACCATCACCCACATTGGCAATATTGAGCCAGAACGAGAAGGTCGTATCGAACGGGACAACACCGTAGTTATAGCTGGACGGTGTCACCTGGATATCAGGGGTACCACCACCCTCAAGATCGATTTGGTATGCCACGTAACCAGTGGGCGAAGTGCCACGTGCAAGTACCCAGAGATAAGAGCCATCCCATGCTAAACCATGAGGCGCATTACCCGGTGAATCAAGGGAATCAACTATCTGTTTCAACACGACATCGATCTTATATATACGATGAGAACCCCCAAAATAACCATCATTACATACCCAGAGATACTCACCATCCCAGGTTGCACCCCAGGGTTGGGGCAGTTCGTATATGTTCATGCTGTCCAAAACCGTGCCGTCTGACTTTTGAATCTTGTATGCTCGTCCATTCGGCTCGTAGTATGTACAAACCCACAGATCCGTACCGTCGTTGGCAAGTCCAGCCATGTACTCTTTGTGAGCAGGAATCCGATGAATCTTTGCTCCGGTGATCGTATCGAGTCGAAAAATCGTATCTGTCTCATACGGACCGATAAAATGATCAATAACCCAAAGATCGCCCTGATCAAAGGCCAATCCAAAGCACCCATAATAATCCGATTCCCATGTTATTTTTTTGAGAATAGTTCCATCAACGGGATCCAATTTATAGATTGTGTCTATGTTACCGGGTACGCCATACGTGCCGCACCAAAGATAATTACCATCCCAGGCAAGACCATCAGCCCGATATGGTACAGTAATCGCATTGATAACGGTACCAGTGTCAGGTACTTGTGCAAGCAAAAAGGTGCTATAGAATAAACACAATATAACACCTACAATCACTTTCTTCATCTTTTTCTCCTTGCTTTAAACTTATTGATAGGATATCTTTGCACTACTGAACCAGGTCTATCCCTTAACCCTATTTTTTATCTATCCCATTATCACCTCCTTTTTAAGATTTCTATTCTCCTCACAAAGTTCTTCATTACAGGAGCCGCTGAAATCCTTTTGGAGAACCCCAGCGGCTCCATTATCCTTAGCGTGTTAGAAGTATCTTCTTCACAGAGATATATTCACCAGTCATCATCCTGCAGAAATATACTCCATTGCTGACTCTTTGATTATCCTGGCTTCGACCATCCCAGCGAACAGTATAGTAACCAGCATCTTTGGATTCGTTAACCAGAGTCTTTATGCGTTGACCAGATACGTTATAGATCGCAATTGTCACAACGCCAGGCTGGGGTAACTGGTAGTAAATCGCAGTCTCTGTCTTGAAAGGATTGGGACAATTCTGGGCTAAAGCATAAAAAACAGGAATGACATCACCCACTGTTTCTTCGATACCAACGATTCCGTTTCCGGCTACGATAACTGTATCAGGTGAGGTCGCAGCATTATGGGTGAAGACGATATTACCCGTTTCCGGACCAAAATTGGTCGGAGCAAAGGTAATGTAGAATTGCATACTTTCTGCTGGTGCAAGACTACCCATCGTTGGTGTCACCGCGAATTCGGGATTATCTGATTCCACGGACGTAATCTCCAATATTGCGCTGCCCGTATTGGTCACGGTGACGCTGTCGATTTTGCTTGAATCGACATATACCTCACCAAAATCGATACTGGTGGGTGTAACCATAAATACCGGAACATTCACAATTGATGTATCACGAATGACTGAAATACTTGAACCCGCCCAATTTGCTACATAGGTTCGATTTTGAACAGAATTCCAGGTAAAAGAACGGGGACCATAACCTACGGGTATGGTTTTAATTACATTATCATTCTCACCATCAATCACTGTAACAGTATAGTCAGGTGGGCCATTATTAGCACAGTAGACCTTGTTATTGGTGGAGTTATAGAGTAAGGCTTGAGGTGAATTACCCACAGGTATGGTGGTAATCACCGAATTGCTTGCACCATCAATCACCGTAACATTATCCGCATAGTTATTAACACAGTAGACCTTGTTGCTGGTCGCATTGTAGCAAAGGAGATACGGATACTGTTCCAGCGCAAAAGCAATGGTCGTAATCACGGCATTGGTCTCACCATCAATCACTGTAACAGTATTGCCCAAAATAGTACTATAATCAGCGGAGTAGACCTTGTTATTCTCGGAATTGTAGCAAAGGGCACGAGAAGTATGCGATGTATTAACTGAACCAATCACAATATCGGTGGCACCATCAATTATCCTAACATCCCCATCAGCGCAGTAGATCTTGTTATTGGTAGAATTATAACAAAGCGCATGTGGAACAGAACTACCACCAAGATCGACTGTGGTAATCACGGCATTGGTCTCACCATTAATCACTGTCATATTTCCATCGTCATGATTAGCGGAGTAGATCTTATCATTGGTAGAATTATAGCAAAGGTCACAAGGAGCGTCGCCTACTCCGATTGTGGTAATCACCGAATTGCTTTCACCATCAACCACCATCACATTATCCGCATAGTTATTAACACAGTAGACCGTGTTTCTGGTGGGATTATAGCCAAGGACATAAGGATCAGCCCCCAGGACAATTGTGGTAATCACGTTATTTGTTGTACCATTAATTACTGTAACATCATGGCTATAAAAATTACCGCAGTAGACATCGTAATTGTACGGATTGTATAGAAGAAGATTGTCATTGCCTGGCCCACCCCCAGGCCCATTGCCAACACTGATTGTGGTAATCACGGCATTGGTCGCACCATTGATAATCGTAACATTATCGTCATGAAAATTGGCGGTGTAGACTTTGTTGTGATAAGAATTATAGACTAAGGCACCAGGGAAACCAGGTATAAATATGTTGGTAATCACTGTATTGGTGGTACCATTAATCACTGAGACAGTGCCGTATCCGTAATTAGCAACGTAGACCCAATTAGAGTCTAGATTATAGCAGAAGGCGCAAGGGCGACCACCTACGGCTATTGTGGTAATCACTGCATTGGTGGTACCATTTATCACTGTAACAGTATTGTTCGAATAATTTGCGCAGTAGATCTTGTTTTTTTCGGGGTAGTAGAGTAAAGCCCGAGGTGAATTACCCACAGGTATGGTGGTAATCACCGAATTGCTTGCACCATCAATCACCGTTACATTATCGTCTGATCTATTAGCGCAATAGATCTTGTTATTGGTAGTATTATACGCAAGGGTATAAGGTTGGTCACCCGCAGGTATGGTGGTAATCACGGCATCGGTCGCACCGTCAATCACCATCACATTGTCGTCGTAATGATTAGTGCAATAGATCTTGTTGTTGGTTGAATTGTAAACCAAAGCATCAGGCCCGTTGCCAACAGAGATTGTGGTAATCACGGTATCACTTGCACCGTCAATCACCGTTAAATTATCGTCATAAAAACTAGCGGCGTAGATCTTGTTATTGGTAGAATTGTAACAAAGGGCGCGAACCCACTTACCAGCAGGAATCCGGGCAATCTTCATATTGGTCGCACCATCAATCACTACCACATCCCTTCCATTTTCACCCCCGATATATATCTTATTATTGGTGGGGTTATATTCGGCGGCCCACGGCAATCCGACACCACCAAGTGAATCGGGAAGATAGATTGTGGTCTCAAGCCACTGGGCATTTGACATTGTGACGGACAGAAGCCCAAGGGTTATCCCTACAATCATTATAAGGTGCTTTTGTTTTAACATAATTCACCTCCTATATCGAATTGTGTCGCATCAAGGCATATTACGGTGAAATCCTCATAATTATAACCAATAGCAGGTCCTGCGACATAAAGATTGTGATTAACAGAATCATAAACTATTGAATTGGCAAGATCATTAGTCTTAATTGGGTAAACAACAATGTCACCCGAACTAACGTTGGTACTCCCGGCAACAATATAGCCACCATCCGTTGTCTGTTGCACGGAGTTTCCACAGTCGCCACCTGTACCGCCATAGGTCCTGGTCCAGAGGGTGTCCGGACCCTGGGCAAACAAAAAGGTGCTATAGAATAAACACAATATAACACCTACAATCACCTTTTTCATCTTTTTCTCCTTACTTTGTTAACTTATTGATAGGATATCTTTGTACTACTGAAGCGGGTCTATCCCTGTTGACCCCATTTTTTGCCATAGGTCTTCTTGTTTGTTTAACATAGGTCTCCTTTTAAACTAAATTTCAATTTCCGCAATGCCCCTTTACGGCCATTCAAGCCCACATTCTCACTACCAACGGCGGATCGTCCTCAACGGCACCTTCACATCCATTATTGCTGATTCGTCGTCGAGGTCTGCGTAGATCATAGCGCACAATTGCTTCCAGAATGACGGTCGGCCGCGTGGATTGCCGCTCCTGCCGGACCGGAATCCAAACTCATTTTCCATAACGAACCGCCCCTTTGTATCCCGACCCCGTATAGTCGGGTGTGGGGTTGGCTCTTTGAAATCGAACGTGGGCATGGTGAATCTCAGTAGTAATTCGCTTTCGGTTAGGCGAGGTCTGCCCTTAGGATTGCCACTCTGTCCAGGACGAAATCTGAATCTGTTACCAGCCACGAACCGACCTTTTGTATCCCTGTTTATCCGTCTATTTTGACTCAACCGCATCCGCTGTTTACCCGTTGTTATTGCATTGTTTATCACGATTATTTATAACTCGTCTATACCTAAAGATTCTGCGACGTGTTGCAGAATCTTATCGCCCCTGTAAGTGTTGTTTATTATGTTTACAGTGTTTACTCTGTTTATCATGTTTATTTAACTCCTTTCGGTGCGTGCTGACTCAACCATTCCTTAAGGTGCTCATCGGTGATATAATAACGTCTGCCTATCTGTCTTGCTTTCAGTCTGCCCTTTTTGATGTGAGTTCTTATCGTTAGAGGATGGACTTTGAGGATATCGCATAACGCCTTGACTGAATAGAGCTTCATTTCGTCTATTTCAATAATATCTGTATTTTTTATTTTGGGCATAAACTTACCTCCTCTAATTTCGTTAAAATAACGTTTCCAGCATATACAATGTTGCGACCGAAGGGAGCGATGTCCCGGAGGGCAAGGGCGTCAGCCCGCAGCGTATATGCTGTGTTAGGCGAAGTTTACAGGGATACATATTCAGGAATGTAATGGGAAATTTTTGCTTTTCGTTTGTTTCCTTCGTGATCGGTACAGGTATATTTAAGTTCAAAGTCCCTAGGAACTCGGAAAGTTTTTTGTATACCTCTATCTAAACCTTCAGTCATTTCAACAAACTTTTTATGAGCTTCCGGGTCAACATTACCCAAAAACTCCTTATCCCAGATGATTACATATATTGAGGTGAGCTGTTTCTCTATATTATATGCGAATGCCGTTAGGTAGTTTTCTATTCCAGAAAGAATCTTGCTTGTTTCTCCCACAAGTATAATGCCGATTTTTATGTTTTGTGTTATAAGATCTAAAGGTACCTCTTGGGCATAAGCTTTTGTTGACATCCTGTAAAGAAAATCAACTAATTCCGCTATCTCATGGAACATTTTTGAAGAACCAGGTTTCCCAATTATCCTTTTAGAATAATCGTCAAGTTCCACAAGTAAAAGTCTCGTAAAGAGTCCTTTTTCATCAATTTCAACGATTTTACCATTCCATTCTTTTATCTCTTCCGATTTATTTACATTAGGCTGATATTCGTTGCGGAAAAACCAATCCAATACCCTTCTATCTCCGATTTCTGTAAGCAAGTTTTTAATAAGATTTAAGTCCATTGAAAGCTCCAGAGGCTCCTTTAGGATATGTCTTATTCCGGTAAGAGAGGTTCGTTTAACCAAAGCACCGGCAAGCAGTACTGTATTCTTTTCCTGCGACTCCGCTGAATCCAGACGCACAATTATCTCATTTTCTTTGATTTGTGCTGTTCCCCCTTCCATGCCCTTAAACCACTCTACTTTTATAGCCTTAGGCAAGTATTCTTTCCCAAAAGGCATGTTATGACGGGAAAGATTGATACGACTGCTAATGTCATTTTCTATATATTTTTTCTCCGCTTCGCTCTTTCCAGATATTTTGTATACTGCCTTGTAAATGCGAGCACGCCAAGCTGCGCTACGATCCTCATCAAGTATGACTCTTAGTAGATAATAAAAAATTCCAATAAAAATTAAGAGAACTCCCCATGCCCTATATTTGTATATTAACTCGATGCATGTTGCCAAATATGATATCATGCTTTATCACCCCTTAAATGTGAAACAAGTTCATGAATACACGATTCCTTGTCACAGCAAAACAGTAAATTCTCTGATTTGCGGACAACTGCTCTAAAGTTGTTAGGAGTGATTATCTCCCCACAGATACTACAGCGAATCTCACCTCGCGCTAATTCCCCAGATGATCCTATTGATTCGAAAAAATTGGCAACATCTTTATAATAAATGGTTCTGATGACTTCTTTTTCTCTCTCCATTATTACATCACCTCGTTTTCGTGTAAATTCCGCCTAACTTGTTCATAGACGAACTATGCCGCTTTTTGTCCCATTTTGGAATAATAGACGACATAATGTATAAAAAATATCTAATTTATAAATCAGCACTCCATAAATATCCTTGTGACCCTCAATATAATCAAAAAGCTCCACTAATGCTGGTCTATTTTCAAGGCCTCCGCTTACGCCCTCGTCTTTGAAAATCTCAACCAAGTCATACTTATTCGCTTTTGCATATTCGCTTAATGCCCTTTCTTGTATCTCTATCGTGCGTTCATCTTTTTGATTATCTGTGCTTACCCTACAATAACCAATTATTTTTTTAACTTTCCCTTTAGTTATGCTTATTTTATCTTTATTGTTATTCATTATATCTAATTATACACACAATTTATATTTTGTCAATAGGGAAGTTAGCTCTTACAGATAAATCGAAAGTAAGAAAAATGAATGATATTGTCAAAAAAACAAGCAGTAGATAGCTTAGCAAATTGGATTAGTTCTCCCGGAATAGTATTAAAGAGTCAGCATTCTAATATGTGGTGTTGCATTTATACTAGAGATTTCAAAAAGCCCAAAAATCCTCCCATTGTTCTACTTCACTATCGAAAAACCTAAATTAGATAATTCGCTAAATACAACCTGTCTGCGTCTACCTGTGCCGTTGGCACGGCAGACAGGTGCAACGCACAGGCAGAACGGTTACATCGATACTTTAGGAGCTATCAATACCTTGAGGTTTTCTCTTCCTTGCTTTTTTTGCCTTAAGACGTGCCTCAGTAGCTTCAATCACCATCCTGGTATATTCTTGGCCAGTAAATAAACCATAATGACCATCCGTCGTATATACGACAATCCCTAAACCACCAATCAATCCACCATCACCCCATTTCTTCAATCGATCTCGCTCTTGCCACCACTCCTTAGGATGTTTCATGTCTAATATCCGCATGCTGTTACATAACATAAGCACAAAACATAGCCGTGCTCTCATCGCATTTAATTTATGCCCGACTAATATATCAATCCCCCAACGCTGCGTTAATTCACGATTACCCTGATTCTCAATGCTCCAACGACCAATATAATAACGCCGAATCTTATAAGGATTCTTACCTAAAGGTAATGTCGTCACATAGATCATCCGTGGCCGTAAACGCCCCTTCTTATCCTTCAAACGCTCACCAGATAATGTATACTCATATGCGACTACTACATTCACCTCGGTCACAACCGCTAAATTCTTAGCTAATAATTCAATACCACTAAACCCAGCATATTGCACCTTGATCTTGCCTAAACGAGAACGCTCCTCCTCACACCAACGCCACTTCACTGCACCTGATTTTAGCCAAACATCAACATCCTCTTTTACCATATTTAAATGCTCATCACGAGCACGCGTCACCACATCAATTCCATAATCCTCATTAAGCTCTTTGATATACTCCGCTCCCCAATAACCACGATCTAATATTATAATATCCATTAACTCCGCAATCGAACATACCCGACACTCTAAATCAGTAAAAATATCTAATAACATCTTACGCTCGCTCGTCTGTAAAGGCGCAAATTTAAAACCAACTATCCGCTCCCGACCCTCGGTATTGTTAAATAATATTACTAATTTATAACCATACTTCTTACCCACCCGACCAATCTTCTCATACTTACGACCATAGGAAATAGTAATCTCGTGGGCATCGGCAACATAAACCCGACCCCGTATCCAACGCTTCTGACGCATATAACGGACATGCTCATAAAACGTCTTCTGACATGACGCCTCCGAAATCCGGGCTAAATGATTCGCTAATGTCTCGGTATCAACGACTGTACGATCCGCGGCTTGACGCTGCTTTATCCGTTCCGGATTAAAACCAATCTCAAGCATTAAACGGGTATCCCGTATCACCTTATTACAGGCCTCAATCCGATGCACACCAGCTAATTCCCGCACCACCTCTAAACGGTTAAGAATACGCCAGGGTATGCCATTGTCCTTCTTTAATTTATCCGGCACCATCTCGGTTATTATCGACCACAAACCAGAACTAATTAAGAACTCTAAGATAAAATCATTCTCCGCATAACCACTCGGCGTCATCTCCCATCCTTCACCACGCTCAAATGCATCCCGCACCGCCTCCTCAGAACGAGCCCATAGCCGCCATACATTGGCACTACCTTGTCTGCCGACAGGCAGGCCTTCCATCACTTCCCCCAGCTTTTATCAATTTGTACCTTACCCAACCGCCGAAATAGAGCTATTATCCGCTGACTCAGTAAATTAATACGTTTCATTAATAATGCATACTCACGCCACTTATCGGTCCT
>JAUVZL010000063.1 GCA_030602565.1 Candidatus Stahliibacteriota bacterium | reverse complement strand
CGGTTCGGACCTCCATTTCGTGTCACCGAAATTTCATCCTGACCATGGGTAGCTCACTGGGTTTCGGGTAATATCCCAACCTACTGAGTCGCCCTATTCAGACTCGGTTTCCCTACGCCTCCTCCCGCTACTTTCGTAGAGGGATTAAGCTAGCAGGTTAGGGTAACTCGCCGGCTCATTATGCAAAAGGCACGCAGTCATTCTGATTGCCCCTCGGAATTGCTTCCAAGGGATCAAAATTCCTGCTGATTGTAGACGCATAGTTTCAGGTTCTATTTCACTCCCCGCCAGGGGTTCTTTTCACCTTTCCCTCACGGTACTAGTTCACTATCGGTCATCTGGGAGTATTTAGCCTTACCCAGTGGTTTGGGCAGATTCCTACGAGATTTCACCTAACTCGCAGTACTTGAGAATTCAGTCAATGAAGATCTTTGGAGTTTTGTTTACTGGACTATCACCATCTATGGTGTCCCTTTCCAGGAAACTTCAACTACCCCAAGATTTTGTAACTTCACAATCCTCAGAGCATTTGGATTAAACTGAACCTCACTACACCGACTGTACAACGCTTGCTCGCTTGAACATACAGTGCGGTTTAGGCTGTTCCGATTTCGCTCGCCGCTACTTTCGGAATATCTTTTCCTCAAGGTACTGAGATGTGTCACTTCCCTTGGTTAACTTCCTCTGCCCGAGGCAGAGGATATCCCACTTTACAGCGGGATGGGTTTCCCCATTCGGCAATCGCCGGGTCAAAGGTTGTTCGCACCTATCCGACGCTTAACGCAGCCTACCACGGCCTTCATCGCCTCCAGATACCAAGGCATTCACCATGCGCCCTTAGTATTTTGGACATATGACCTTCCGCCAATACTGATAAGTTGTCAAAGATCAAAAGAAACTTTTAAGGATTATTACTACTTTATATTATATACATAAAACACGCTTTGTCAAGGGCTAAACGTAATTGTTCAAAACTTGGTGGCACATTGTAGTCGCACGATTCATCCCGCTTCGTATTATAATTCTATAAATAGAATTGCGGGATTCATCGTGCAGAAAGTTTCGATATTCCCCATAAATAGACGCCATAAATGTCGCAACTACGCTTCTCCACTGAAAATTGAACAATTACGGTAAAACAACCCATTCAGAAGAGAGTACAAATTTAATTTGAACTCTCGTTGTAATCTTTATAAATCACTGTAATCGTCAGAAATAGAACCGGAAGCCTAAACCACCCTCAAAATCAAAATCTGTTTCCGGAATAAAATCAACTACTGGATAAATCTCTAAAAATACGCCAAAACGATCTATTAAATACTCAATCCCACCACCTAATCTTAAACCAATATGAAATTCTGTATCGTTTGCAGGTTCATTTTTTTTAACTCGAAAACTTCCTCCTATCCCTAAATAAGGAACAACGTTTTCAAGCGATCGTCCTTCCTCTCCTCGAATAACTCCGGGAAAGAGGAATTGATAATCACCAGTAATATGAAAACCTACATTTCCAATAAAGGACCAGCCAGCATTTATCTGGACGGCTGATTTTCTTGCGAGAAAGTATTTTCCAGTAAACCCGGTTGGGCTGCCGATAATTACACCGATACCATATCTACCGCCAAAAAGTAGACAGGGTACTAAGGCTAAAAAGAAGCTATATTTCTTCATGTCTTTACTCCCAACTATCTATCCTTAAAGGCATTAAAAGATACATAAGGTCATCATTGCCTTTTGAAGTAATCACGGCGGCAGTGGATTCTGATGTCAGCTGAAAAACTACGTCGCTAGAAGCCACGTGCCTCAATGTTTCCAAGACAAAATTAGCATTGAACCAAACGCCGACTTTCTCTCCCTCGTAGACGCACGGCACATCTTCTTTGGCTTCACCAATATCAGGCGATGATGCGGATAGGATAATCTTGCTTTCACTGAAGTCAAGCTTCACGTTTTTTATGTGTGGGCTAGCCACCAAGGAAACCCTTTTCAGTGCGCCGTCAAGAATGTCTTTCTCAATCACGCACTTGCCTGAAAACTCTTTGGGTATTACGCCTTCATAATTTGGATACGGTCCCTCAATCAGGCGCGCGATGATTGAGGTATCGAGAAACCGGATACCCATCATCCGCTCTTCAGCAAATATCTCTATTTTTTTCTCTGGTTTTGCGTAGTCTATTAGATCAAAGACCTTGGTGGCGATGATAAGCTCACCATCTGTTTCCTTTTTGTCTTTCTTGTTCATCGCTAATCTGGCACCGTCAGTAGTAACCATCCTTAGTTCCTTGTTCTTAAGTTGAACCAGGACCCCGTTCATCGGTCGGCGACTAATATCTCTTGCCACCATGAATGTAGTAGATTCGACCATTTCCTGAATTTCCCCAACATTCATCTCAAACCACTTCTTTTCAGGAAATTTTGGCACCTCGGGAAATTCCTGAGAATCCAGCGAAGGGATGTTAAAGTATGCGTTACCTGCAGCAATCTGCAGTTTTAGTTCCTTTAACTTGAAACCAATGTCGTCAATATATGCTTCCCTGGTTATTTCGAGCAGTTTCTTGCCAGGAATCAAAACCCTGCCTTCTTTTTTAACTTCAGCTGGAATGACTTTCTTTATGAAAATATCAAGATCCGTGGCTTGTATCATTAGGTTCTTTCCCTTGGCTTCGATAATAATGTTCTGCAAAATAGTGTAGGTGCTCTTCGGCGGAATAATCTTTACAATATTACCCAAGGTTTTCGCCAGAACATCTCGCCTAATTTTAAATTCCATGTAACCTCCTTAATTGTAACAGCTATTATAATAAATATAAATATCTGTTGCTGTTGTACCGTGGAAATGTTTATATGTATCAAAATCCTTTAAAATGTTTAACAAACAAAAGATTAATTTGTTTATAAAACAGTGAATACATCTTGATAACTTTTTCACTTTTGAATTCTCCCAAAAAACCCACAGGTTATCAACCACTTATCCAATTAGTTATCCTCTCTAATCTTTGGAGATATTCGATGTCGGTTTTCTTTAGCCCCTCTACTTTTCCAATCGCGTGGATTACTGTTGAGTGGTCTTTGCCTCCGAAGAATTCACCGATTTCGGCGAGCGAAAGGTTGAGCATTGTCCGTATCAAGAACATCGACGTTTGTCTAGCTAAGGCGAGTTTTTGAGTTCGTTTCTTTCCTCTTAGTTCGGCTTCGCTGAAGCCAAATTCTTCGATTACATTTTTCAAAATTATTTGTTTTGTTATTTTGCTACCTGAACCTAAAAGGTCTTTTAAAACTTCTTCGGCAAGATGATCATTAACTTCTTGTCCAGAAAGGGAAGATACTGCAAGCAGTCTTATCAAACAACCCTCGAGTTCTCGAATATTAGATTTTACGCGCGAGGCGATGTAATACGCTACACTAGAAGGGAGTGTAATATTTTCTGACTCGGCTTTTTTCTGTAATATTGCAATACGCGTTTCTAGATCAGGGGGTTGAAGATCAACGACAAGGCCGCCTTGAAAGCGTGATGTTAACCGTTCCTCGAGGGTTAGGATCTCCTTTGGCGGGCGGTCAGAAGTAATTATAACCTGCTTGCCTTCTAAGTAGAGGTGATTGAAGATATGGAAGACCTCTTCTTGGAGCCGCTCTTTACCGTATAAGAACTGTATGTCATCGATTAACAAAACATCCTTAGTCCGATACTTTTTCTTAAACGTCATTTGTTGGTTCTTTTGAATTGCCTCGATCAGCTCAGTCATTATATTCTCAGCCTGTGTGTAATAAACACTCATCTTCTTATGCTGCCGGTGCACAAAATTCCCAATTGCTTGCATTAAATGGGTTTTGCCTAAACCAACACCTCCGTACAAAAAAAGAGGGTTATATGCTTGGCCCGGCGCCTCAGCGACAGCCAATGCTGCAGCGTGAGCGAATTCATTGTTCTTGCCGACTACAAAACTCTCAAAATTATACCTTTCTTGGAGTTTAGTTCCATCTCGAGAGAGAATTAGACGTTTCCTCTTTTTCTTAGGTCGATCTCCTTGCTGTCTTAGCGCCTTAAAAGCAAGTCTCAGTTTATTGCCATTAAGTTGATGGACCGCTTCTTCTAAGATATTATAATAGTGTTCTTCAATCCAATCGATCTGGAACACGTTGGGAAATTCGACAAGAAGAACATCTTCTTTCAATTCAACCCCGCAGCTGCCGCTAAACCAGGTGTTGAAAGACTGAGGGTTTATTCTTTCCCGCACATAATCCAAGACATTTTTCCAAGTATTATTTGCTTCTTTATTCATAGTTTATTTTTCCACAACAATCCACATAGTTATCCACAAGAAAACAGCAAAAACCTTCCGAAATTTAGATACTTTTATGAAACCAGAAAGAACTTTGTGTATAGTTAAAACAAAGGCAAGATAAGTTTATACAGAAAAAGATAGAAGTCAAGAAAAAGATAAAATTGACAGGAAGTCTTTTGGCACAAAAATTGCATTCCCGATTTTTTCGCTAATACAGGGCAGAAGTTAACCCAGAAAACAAAAGTTCTGCCAGGGGTTTTTTCCAAGTTGACAACACGGGTTATTAATATATAATGGAATTATGTTGATCTTATTATTAATTATCTTCCTTGGTTCCTGGGGTTGCTCAAACTGTTGTTGTTTAGGAGGTACTCAGGGTACAGGATACATTCAATATGGTAAGGCATCGTACTACGGTGAGGAATTTCATGGCCGGAAAACAGCTTCCGGAGAAATATTTAATAAGTGGAACTATACATGTGCGCATAAAAAACTACCTTTCAATACAAAGGTGAAAGTAACAAACCTAAAGAACAAAAAATCTGTAATCGTTCGAGTAAATGACCGGGGGCCATTTGTAGCGGGGAGAATAATCGATCTGTCTTATGCCGCAGCAAAGAAAATAGGTATGGTAAAAGACGGGGTAGTAAAAGTGAAAATTGAGGCGCTAAAATGATTACATTGAAAGCCTGGGCAAAGGTCAATATCGGTTTAAGGATCATCGGGAAAAGAGATGATGGGTTTCATAACATTGAAACGACCTTATCAACAATAAACCTGGCAGATATCATAACTTTTGAACAAACCGAATCAGATATCAAGATTGAGGCAATAGGCATTGAAATTGCTCCCGAGAAAAATTTGTGCTATTTAGCGGCTGATGTTTTCAAAAAGAAGTTTGGTTTAAACAAAGGGGTGTGCATAAAGTTGACGAAAAACATCCCGATTGGTGGTGGCTTGGGCGGTGGGTCAGCAGACGCAGCCTGTGTTCTCAAGGGCATTAACAAGTTGTTCGAGCTTAACGTTCCGGATAACGAATTGCTTGAGGCTAGCAGAGAAATAGGTACTGATGTACCTTTTTTCATAAAAGGAGGGGCTGCCCATGCGCGCGGCAGGGGTGATGAGTTGAAAGATTTTAAATTACCAAGAATGTCTTTGGTAATATACTGGCCCGGATATCCGATACTAACCAAATGGGCATATGAGGAATATGACAAGACCTTCTTGACACCACGTCCAGAAACGGATATCATAGTCGAAGAGCAAAAAGGTAAGAAGAAAAAAGCCAAACCGAGTTTTAAGGTAGTTAACGATTTCGAAAAAGTCGTTTTCAAAAAACATCCAGATCTTTTGGATGTTAAAACTAACCTTTTAGTAAGTGGTGCATACATTGTAACTCTGTCAGGGAGCGGGTCATGTATGTTCGTCGTCGTTGACGACAAAATCAGGAAAGGTGTGTTGAAGTACCTTGATGGGATTGGTGCACAATATTTTGAAGTGGTTACAATTTAGGCAATACGGAATAAGCCATAAGCTATTAGCTAAAATGGGGCGTCGTCTAAGGGCAGGACACAGGCTTTTGGAGCCTGTCGTGGGGGTTCGAGTCCTCCCGCCCCAGTATAGGGAGCAGGGAACAGGGAGCAGGGAACAGGGAACAGGGGAACAGGATACAGGGAACAGAACAGGGAACAGGAAACAGGAAACAGAACAGGAAACAGGAAACAGGGAACAGGATACAGGGAACAGGGGAACAGGGAACAGGGAACAGAACAGGGAGCAGGAAACAGGAAACAGGGAACAGAACAGAGAACATGAGACGGGAGAAATGGAGATAAGGGAATGCCAAATCCGTGTGCATCGGTTGACATCTGTTTAGATCAATTTTTGCCTCTCGGCAAAAAGGAGGTCTGATGAGAAAGATAAAGTTATTTGCTGGAAGCGCCAGCCAAAAATTGAGCGAAGACATTTCAGAAAAGATTAAAGTACCAATAAGTAAATCTACCGTTCGAAAATTTGCTGACGGCGAACTGAAGATTAAAATTGAGGAAAACATCCGGGGTCGCGATGTATTTATCGTGCAATCAACCCCATCGCCGGCAGAGAATATATTAGAGCTCTTACTTTTTTTGGATGCGGCAAAAAGAGCTTCTGCCGATAGAATAACCGCGGTGATTCCGTATTTTGGCTATGCACGACAAGATCGTAAAGATGAACCACGAGTTCCTATTTCGTCAAAGCTAATTGCGAACCTTCTGGCAGTCAGTGGAGCCAGCCGAGTACTAACCATGGATCTCCATGCTGAGCAGATCCAGGGGTTTTTCGATATCCCGGTTGACCATCTATATGCTACTCCGGTGTTCTTGGATTACTACCGACACCGGAATTTGGATGACTATGTTGTCGTTTCCCCTGATTTGGGTCGCGCAAACCGGGTGCGCGGTTTTGCAAGGCGTTTGAGTAAAGATCTCCCCGTTGCCATTGTGGAAAAACGTCGGACTGGACCTAATCAATCTCTGGTACTAAATGTGATTGGTGATGTCAAAGGAAAAACAGCTCTCATATATGATGATATGCTTGATACCGGAGGCACAATGGTCGAAGCGGCGCAGGCGATTCTTGAACAAGGTGCCAAGGAGGTTTTTGCTTGCATTGTGCATCCCTTGCTTTCGCGTAATGCTTCGCAGAGAATTGTTGAGTCCTGCATCAAGGAGCTCGTTGTAACTGATACAATTGCCCTGGCTCCGGAGAAACAGAGTGATAAGCTGAAAATTCTGTCCGTAGCCGGACTTTTAGGCGAGGCTATTCTACGTATACACAATGCCGAATCGATAAGCTCGCTTTTCAAGGAGGTTGAAGAATGATAGTTGATCTACCAGCAAAACTTTATGAAGTTGAAAAAAAAGGTGATGTCAAAAGGATGAGAAAAAAGGGTAAGTACCCGGCTGTTCTTTATGGTCATGGAGAGAAGTCGAGAAGGATATGTGTTGAGCAAACCGACTTAAAAAAGGTTCTGGAAAAATTAAGAGAGGAAGCCGTGACCATTAATCTTAAGGTTGACGGTAAAGACTACCTCTGTGTGATAAAATCGATACAGTATAATCCCATAACAGGAGAACTGCTCCACGTCGATTTTCAACATATCCACAAAAAAGAGAAAATAAAAACCTCAATTCCGATCCATCTTGTTGGTAAAGCTCCAGATTTGGAAAAGGGTGCTATTTTGGAGCAAAACCTCCACGAAGTCGTAGTTAAATGTTTGCCGGTTGATATACCGGCGCATATTGATGTTGATATCTCTGCCTTGGAGCTTGGTCAGACAATCCATTTATATGATATTGACATACCCAAAATCGAATTCGAACTAAGCAAAGAAACGCCAGTTGTCAGCATGACCGTACCAAAGGCAGTCGTCGCAGAAGTCAAGCCTGAAGTCCCAGCGGAAGCTGCTGAAGAAGTCGCTGAAGGTGAAGAAGCGCCAGCTGCAGAAGCAAAGGAAGAGAAAGCAGAAGATAAGGGTTCAAAAGAGAAAGAATCTAAACCGCCGGCGAAAAAGGGTTAACCCCCACACCTTTTTTGGCGTGTACAGGTGTAATTTTGCAATTATTCAATGTTCATGGTACATATCATGTTGGGTCAACAAGAAAACAGACAAGAAAAGGTGTGGGGGTAAATGATCATTTTTGGACTTGGTAATCCCGGGTTAAGATATCGTGGTACCAGACACAATGCAGGGTACATTTTTCTTGATAGGCTTGCAAAACACAGAAGCGTAAGATTCCACCAGCACCAGGGTTTTCGTACAGCAAAACTAAAAATCGCTGGTCACAGCATCACCTTAGTTAAACCTCAGTGCTTTATGAATGACTCAGGTGCTGCAGTTGCAAAGTTTCTTAGTGATAAGCCAGATGAATTCGTGATTGTTTTAGACGACATTAATTTGCCATTAGGAAAACTCAGGTTGCGGAGAAGAGGTAGTGATGGTGGTCATTTAGGTTTGCGTTCAATAATAGACACCCTGGATTCTTCAAACTTCCCACGCATACGCATCGGCGTAGGCCGTTCCGGCGAAGACGTTGCGCTTCATGTTTTGAGTCCTTTCTCGCGCGCCGAGAAAAGACTCCTGCGCGGCGTTATTGAAGAAGGGATAACAGGTATGGAAACGATGTTCAGAGATGGTTTTGTGAAAGCCCAGAACTACATAAACGCGATCAATATCAGGGATATTGATTAGATTCAAACCGATGAAAGCTGATTCGGCGGATATAAATAATCTGTTTGCATCCGATATAATCCGTTTACACCTAATTTTTTCGCAGAAAAAATGAAGGTTGGTATAATCGGTCTACCCAATGTTGGAAAGTCGAGTTTGTTTAATTTCTTAACGCGCGGGCAGGTGCAGGTAGCGAAATTTCCCTTTACTACTATTGACAGAAATGTAGGTATGGTGACAATTTCTGACAAAAGATTGGAGCAGATTGCAGAAATAACCCAAGCTTCTAAGGTGAGGTTTGCATGTATAGAATACGTTGATATCGCCGGACTGATAAAAGGTGCTTCACAAGGGGATGGTTTAGGCAATAAATTCCTTGCGCACATTCGAGATGTTGATCTCATGATTCATGTGCTTAGGTGTTTTGCTGATCCTGATATTCCCCATATCGACAGTCAAATATTACCGCAACGTGACTATGAGATCGTACGTGCCGAGCTGTACTTATCAGATCTAGGCGTTGTTGAACGCAGAATCGACAAAATTAAGAAAAAGGCGGAATGCCGAGAAGAGTTGAAGAACCTGCTTATGATAAAGGATGCATTGAGTAAAGGTCAGGTTCCTGAGACAACGGTACGTGATTTACCTTTGCTTTCAACAAAACAGGAGTTAATCGTATTAAACTTAGATGAAGATGGCAGGTTTGAGGCGGACATCAAGGGTTTTGATATATACAGGCTATCTGTAAAATTAGAAGAAGACATTAGTGATTTCACAGAAGAAGAGAAACAAACTTTGAGGAAAGATGCTGGTTTGAATCCAACCGGGTTTGCCGGTCTTATGAGGCTCTGTATGGAAAAGCTGTCGATTATTATCTTTTACACAATAAAGGGTTGTGAAACGCGTGCCTGGCCGATAAAAAAAGGTACTCGCGTACTAAACGCGGCAGGTAAGATTCATTCAGACATGAAAGAAGGGTTTATAAAAGCCGAGGTTTTGGAAGGGAAAGACTTTATTGCTTGTGGTGGTTTTAGTCCAGCTCAACAAGCCGGTTTAACCAAAATAGAAGGTAAAGAGTATATTGTGAAAGACGGCGATATTATTCTGATCAAATTCAGGAAATAGGAGATTTCTGAGAAAATCCAGAAATCTCTGATTACAGTGATGAAACATAGATTACACAGATAAAAAATTAAAGAGCTCAAAAAACAAAGGGTTGACCCGGTTAGATACTGAACTTCAAATATGCTTATGCTCTTCGATCGTGTAACAGTGTATTATCTAACGGGGTTGACCCCATTAGATACTGAACTTCAGATATGCTTATGCTCTTCGATCGTGTAACAGTGTGTTATCTAACGGGGTTGACAAAAAGATAATTGTTTATATACTTATTTTGTACTTGGAGGTGTAAATTATGATTATATGGGCATTTGTTGTTTTTGGTTTCGGTATTATACTTTTTCTTGTCTACATTCTGAATCTCTTCGATACTTTTGCGCCCTGGGTCTGGTCCATCATTCTTTTTGTTATTGCCATCGGCATGCTCAATAGGATATGGCATAAGGAGAAGGAGGGAGAAAAGGAGAAGCTCGCTGAGATGGTTGCCGAACTAGAGGAGAAACTGAAAGAAAAAAAGGACTAAGGAAGCTGATCAAAAACAATCAACTTCTCTTCAGTCATTTCCTTAATAGCAAATTCAGGGCCTTCTCTACCTAAACCACTGCCTTTTGTTCCACCGTAAGGCATGTTATCTACTCGAAAGGTGGGAAACTCATTTATAAGTATGCCACCGGCATCAATGCCTTGAGCGCACTTCAGAGCCTTGGTAATATCATTGGTAAACACACCCGCTTGCAGCCCATACTTCGTACCGTTCACTTTGGTAATGGCTTCTTCAACCGTTTTGAATCTGTTCACCGCGACGATTGGCGCGAAAGCTTCTTCTTTAATGACCAGGGCGTCTTCAGATACATCCAATAAGATTGTTGGTAGAAAAATAGTATTGTCGCGGCGTCCACCCAGTATTAGGATGCCCTTGTGTGCAATGGCATCTTCACAGAACTTCTCGGCTTTTTGAATTGCCGCTTCATCAATCATCGGCCCCATTTCAGTATCCTCAAGTATCGGGTTACCGTACTTGATATTTTTGACTTCAAGTGACAGCTCACGCATGAATTCATCGGCTACGTCTTCCTCGATATAGACTCTTTGAATCGAAATACAGACTTGACCAGCTAAAGTATAACCGCCTTTCCGGATTTTCTTGGCAACGAGATCGAGCGGCGCATCTTTGAAGACAACTACCGCAGAGTTAGCCCCCAGCTCCATTGTGATGCGTTTCATCCCGCATTCTTTAGTGATAAGTCGTCCGACCTCGAGTGATCCAGTGAAGCTGATCTTCCTTATTTCATGACGACGCACCAAGCCCATGCCGATTGCACCCCCTGGTCCGACGAGCACAGAAATACCTTGTTTTGGTAACCCCGCGGCAACTAGAGCTTCGGCTAACATGACAGCGGAGACCGGGGTTTTTGTGGCTGGTTTGTGGATAACCGAATTACCCCCAGCTATGGCTGGACCGATTTTATGGCAGGATAGATTTAACGGGAAATTGAATGGGGTAATCGCAAGAACCAGACCAAGTGGGACCCTTTGATAGAAACCAATCTTCTTAGAGGGCCCGGCGAGATCAAAGCGTACGGTTTTACCAGTAAGTTCAAGTGCTGCTAAGGATGAAAGTTTCATTGTGTTAACTGCCCGGGCGACTTCACCGCGTGCCTCATTGATTGTCTTGCCAGATTCCTTTGATATGGCTTGTGCAAAATCCTCTTTTCTTTCTTGAATAATATGGCCGCATTGTTCAAGGATTTTTGCCCTTTCACCAGCCGGCATATTCTTCAGGATTTCAAAGCCAGCTTTGGCTGCCTGTATAGCCTTTGTAATATCCTCCTCATCGCTTTGGCCAAGCGTGTCAACGACAGAATTATCATAAGGGTTTTTAACGATAACCCTCTTTTTTTTCTTTATGCGCTCACCTAATAAGTACATGGACCCCGCCTTCCCCTTTCTATAATTTATGGAGCAGATAGATCATTAAAAAAATGAAAATTATCGTCAAAAGCGTAATGTTAATACTTAAACCGAGTGAAAAGCTAAAGAAACCAAGGTGCACCTTTACCGTGTCAAAACCGACCTTAATTGCACTGAAAAAGAAGTTCTTCACCGGTCCTTTTGGGAGTACTCCGGATAAAAGATAAGATAAAGCAGAGCCGATCACTCCGCCAATGACAACTCCCAAAAGTATTTTTCCTGTTTTTCTTCTTGCCATATCACCATCCTTCCAAATGGATAATGGGCATTGGGTTTTGATGCTGGATCATATTTACCATCAAGCTTCCTAACCCAAACCAAACTTCCATTATGTAATAATGTTTATTTTCTCGCCACAGTTTTTGCATTTATTGTCCTTAAGCCCTATTATCATTGCCTGG
This sequence comes from Candidatus Stahliibacteriota bacterium, assembly GCA_030602565.1. GTDB lineage: Bacteria > Hydrothermota > Tepidihabitantia > SM23-42 > SM23-42 > JAUVZL01. The sequence continues at coordinate 2,628 of JAUVZL010000063.1, read as the reverse complement.
AAAGATACTCTTTCAATAAGTAAATTATTGCATTTCGGGCAATTGGTATTGGAGCCTTCGTCCGTTAAGATGTTGCCCAAATAAACATAATTCATTTTTTCTTTTGCCTGAAGATACGCGTATTCTAACCTCTTCTCAGGTGTCGGAGGTTTATCATAGTGGTAATTTGGGTAATATCTCGAGAAATGGAGTGGGATGTTCTTGTCGATAGAAGATACATAATCAATGAGTCGGTTGATGTCGCGTTTCCGGTCATTTAATCCGGTTACAAGGAGGTTAGTTATCTCAATATGACAATGTTTATATGCTGTTTCAATAGTTCTCTTTACGGTGTCCAGGTCGCCACCCAGGGTTTTCTCGTAAACTTCGCTATTCATTGTTTTTAGATCAATATTCATAGCATCGATCAACGGTAGAATTTCTGATAACGGATCTTCATTTATCAATCCATTGGTTACCAGTATATTCTTGCCGCCTGCTTTATGAATCATCGCACCGGCATCGAGCAGATATTCAAACCACATTAATGGTTCTGTATAGGTATATGAAACCCCTATACAGGGATGTTCCTTGGATATTTTTAATAAGGTCTCTGGTGAAAGGAACTCAGTACGTACTTCATTTTGAGATATCTCCCAATTCTGACAAAATGGACAGCGCATATTGCAACTGTTTGGAGCGATCGATAGTGTTTTTGACCCGGGATGAAAATGATAAAGAGGCTTTTTTTCTATGGGGTCAAAGGCGATTGATGTTGATTCACCATAATTTATTGCCCACAATTTTCCATCCTCATTTTTTCTGCTACGACAGAGCCCGAGTTTTCCAGGCATAATTTTGCAATAATGCGGACAGAGTTGACATTCTATATGGTTATTCTTCTTTTCGTAATATTTTGCCTCAACCTTCATCGTATTTTTTCCTTAAGTTGTAGTTGCCTGATTTATCAGGCAGCTCGGTTAATTGAATAGCTACAGGCAGCCCAATTAATTGGGCAACTACAATTGTTTCATTTCAATAAACTCACCTTTTTTCAACCCTTTGCAAACAACCATTCTCCTCATAATATATTATACCCCCAATTCCCAAAGAATCAAGGAAAATTAAGCCTTTTTCTGGTCCCATAATTGCCACGGCAGTTGCTATTGCGTCGGCAAATGCAGCATTTTTTGCAAAGATCGTTACCGAGACAAAATCCCGGGCAGGAAAACCAGTTTTTGGATTGATAATATGAGGGTATCTTTTATTATTTATTATAAAGAATTTCTCATAATCTCCTGATGTTGATAAAGCTTCATCTTTTAGTTCAACAGTTTCTATTATACCTTCTCCTCGAGGATTTTTTATACCGATGCGCCAGGGTCTGTCTTTTGGCGATTGCCCGATTACGGCAATTTCACCACCAATATTAATGAGAGCTGATTTCACATTGTATTCTTTTAAAATCATTGCCGCGCGGTCAGCCGCAAACCCCTGGGCAATACCGCCAAGGTCAACCTTCATCCCTGCCGGGATTATTATCGAATCATTTTTCAGTTGTATTTTTCTGTAATCGACTAGCCTCTTCACCAAAGTGATTTTTGCGGTATCCGGGTTCTTAAATTCGTGTTCATAAAATCCCCAGATTTCCAATAGCGGGGCAATAGATATGTCAAATAAACCATCGGTCATTCTGGATACTGTATCGCTCAGCGCAAACAGATAAATGATGTCACCGGGTGCCTTCACCCTTAAATTGCGATTTAATTCACTAACCAGACTTATATCAGAAAAGCGATTGAGTAACGAATCTATTCTAATGAGTTCATTATCTATTTCGTAAATTATATTTTGAGCCAAACTATCATTATCTAAATAGAACTTAACTTCGCACCTGGCGCCGACAATGAATTTGCTGTAGATGAATTCCTTGTTTGTGCAGTGAATACAGAGAAGTAGAAGAGCTGCAGAATATAAGAGCTGGCGGAAAAGAGGTTTCATAATACTGTATTTTTATTCACGACGGGATTGTATTCCAAAATCAGCTCTTTGTCAACCGCTCCCCAGAAACTTGGACATATCTATTTGTTGATTTTGAGATATCTTAAATGAACTCCTCATCTTTACCCCGTGTAATACAATTTATGAATATCGTTTCACAATATTTAAGGTAGATCGGTTATTTCTGTTTCTTTTTGCATAATATCATTCTTTTGTTGCACAGGGTGAATCCTCTCCTCTCTGAGAGGAGAGGAAAATAACCAATTAATACACCCTCTCCCTGTTTAAGAAAGAGGAAAGTAACCAATTATACACCCTCTCCCTGTTTAAGGGAGAGGGAAGGGGTGAGGGTTTCCTAAAATGTCTATTAAACAATGTGTCCAAGTTTCTGGCTCCCACCTTTTCGTTGACATCCAGGAATAACGGAATATGAATTACCAAACAAATTAATGGTGCGGATGTTAAAAAACCACCCTTGACTTACACAACAGAATGTGTTATTATATGTGTGAAAGGAGGCTGCTATGGCAACTAATTTAGCATTAGATGATAAATTAATCATCCAGGCGCAAAAGGTAGGACATCATAAGACCAAAAAAGAGGCGGTTATGGCTGCCCTAAAGGAATATATTGCGCATAAAAAACAAC
>JAUVZL010000088.1 GCA_030602565.1 Candidatus Stahliibacteriota bacterium | reverse complement strand
GAATATAGGAGTTCATTAGCTTGCTAATGTGTTGTCGCATGCGCCATTCCTTCACACAACTTGGCGGACAGGAAATGTCGCTATATTGAAAAATTTGAAAGAGTCGGATAAATCCGACCGCTACAAAATCTAACAAAAAATAAATGTAGCGGTTTGATTTATCAAACATAATATCTCCGAGGAAAGTAACCAATTAATACACCCTCTCCCTTTTTAAAGGAGAGGGATGGCCTGTCTGCGTCGCCAACGCGACAGGCAGGGGTGAGGGTTTCCAAGTTTCTGTGACAATGACAAGAAAATATGGCTACTGGTTTTTATCGAGAATGACCAATGCCAATGGTAAACGCTCCAGCGGCGTGAACAGCTTCTCAACGCGTAGGTGAAAGCCTTTTTCCCCAAGGTCTTTTTTTGTTTGCTTAATCTCCTCCTCGACTCTATGGGTCTTATAGAAAATCGCCCTGCCGCCGGGTTCGATTAAGCTATTAATAGGAACTATCAGTTTCTTGATTTTGCCAACTGCCTTGAGGAGAATTACTTCGAATGTTTTTTCCTGGTAGTCCTGGGCCCGTTCATTGACCACACCCACGTCAGGATAACCCAATTCCTCGGTCAAATACTGTAGAAAATCAGCCTTTTTCCTGTTTGATTCAATGAGGGTTAATTTCATTGTCGGCTTTATTATTTTCAAAGGCAGCGAAGGAAAGCCGGCGCCGGCGCCAATGTCGCAAATATTATAATATCCCTTCACAAAATCCAGCGCCATCAATGAAGTCAAGAAGTGTCTTTTGGCGATACGCTCATAATCCTGGTGTGACAAAAGATGAAGCCTGCTTCTCATTTTGAAAAGGACTTCCAAATATATGCGGAACTTCTTAAGAATCGCCTTATTGTATTTTATCTTCAGTATATTTAGACCTGCACCCAGATCATCCAATTCTCGCTGGATTTCTTTGTGCCGGCTATTTGTCATCCTGATGCTTGATCTCATTCCAGATTCTGTCCATTTCCTCTAAACTTACATTTTCAAGACTTTTTCCTCTTTTTTTCAACTCCTCTGTTATCTTTCTAAACCGGCTGATAAACTTCTTATTGGCATTTCTCAAGGCGTCTTCTGGGTCAAGCTTTAGGTGTCGGGCAAGGTTGACACAAGCAAAGAGCAAATCTCCGAATTCTTCAAAAGCTCGCTCTGAGCCGATACTTGACTTGAGTTCCTCGATCTCTTCGTCAACTTTTTTACAAGGACCCTCAGGCGATTGCCAGTCAAAGCCAACCTTTGAAGCACGTTCCTGGATAATCTTTGCGGCGAGGAGCGCGGGCAATGCTTTGGATATCCCGCTGAACATGTCCTTTTTGCTTTGCTGCCAGAATTTCAAGACTTCATCTTGGTTTTTTAATTCCTCATGCTTAAATACATGAGGATGTTTCTCGCGATATTTTTTGACCGTAGAACAAACTAATTCGTTAAGCGTAATGCCCTTTTCTTCTTCAAAAATGGTCGCCAAAAAGAAACCGAGGAAGAGGATATCACCGATCTCCTCTTGTATTGCCCCAACATCGCCCTGTTCTACCGCCTCGACGAGTTCATAGGATTCTTCAATGACGTTATTTTTTATCGACTCAAGAGTCTGTTCACGATCCCACGGGCATTTGGACCGCAGTACCTTGATCAGTTCTATAAGCTCATGAATATGCATTTCTGGCTTGTGTTTAGGTATTCTTAAACAATGGTACGCGGTTATAAATCAGTATCTTGTGGTGTTTCCTCATATTCGTCGTGGCTGTGAAAATCGGTATAAAAATCTTCCTCAAAGTTTAGACAACACAATAATCTACCGCATATCCCGGATATTTTGCTGGGCGAAACGTATAATTTCTGATCCCGCGCCATACGCAAGGAAATGGATTTCAACTCACCTAAGAAAGTCTTACAACAGAGACTTCTTCCACAAGGTCCAATACCGCCAAAGAGTTTTGTATAATCCCGACTACCTATTTGTTTTATGACAACTCTCTTATCCAACTTTTGTGATATGTAGCGATGCAATTTTCTAAACTCCAACCTCTTCTGAGCAGTGAAATAAAAAATCACACGTTCCTCATCAAGTTGGCAATGGGCATACACCGGCTTCATGGCAAATTTATACTCTTCCACGGCACGCTTTAGCTCAAGCAAGCAGAACTCTTCGTATTCCTTCAACTCATGCTGTTTTTCAAAGTCATTGGCAATTGCTTTTCTGGTAATTTCTCCATAGATATCGTCGACTCCCTCCTTTTCGATTCTTATGACTCGACCCAGATCAATACCCTCTTTGCTCCTTATTACGACCAACTCACCGACCGTATAACTGATCTTACTCTCACAGAGTTCAATACGAAACGGTGTTATTTCTATATGACAGATCATTTCTCTCTAATTAAGTATATCTTTTCACCTTTTCTTATCATACCTAACTCATCGCGTGCCTTTGCCTCAAGCAGGTTACCCCTTTTGTATTCGCTTATGCGATTATGCAATACTTCATTCTTTGCCTTCAGAATCAAAATCTCTTTTTTCAGATTATTCTCTTCCCGAATCGAACTTATCAACTTGTACGCTCTTCGACTGAAGTAGAACAAGGGGATAGCTGCAACCAGAAGAAAAATTATCCATCGCCGCCTTTTTGACACACGCCTTCTTGTTTTCTTCATCAAATAATAACTGCCATAGTTTTGTCAAACTCGGATTCCCAGATTTACACGTCCCGCGCGTTATTGTTTCGAAGGGTAATAATAGTAGTACCGATGACGATAATAGTGACGCGTAATATCAACGCCGTTCAAAACGAATCCAACGATGTTCCCGCCGCTGCGTTCCAACTCCTCTTTTACTTCTAAAACAGCGTCGCGATGCGTCTTCCGGGCCATTACTACTACTATGATCCCATCACAGATCCTCCCTAAGACACGTGCATCGGCAACCCCTAAAGCCGGTGGAGCATCAATAATGATGAATCCGAATTCTTCCTTTAGTTTCTCCACAACCTCACCCATTTTTGGTGACCCGAGCAATTCCGCGGGGTTAGAAGGTATTGTGCCGCTGGTAATAAAGTAAAGGTTCTCAGTCGTGCTTTTGACAACGGCGTCTTTCAATTTTAACTTCTCGACAAGAACATCTGATAGACCATGTCTTTTATCCTTAACAAACTTGGCGAAGTAACGGTGGAGCATCGGCCTTCTGAAATCACAGTCGAGAAGAAGAGTCTTATGCCCTTGCTGAGCCATGGTAATACCTAAATTCAAACAGGTCGTCGTTTTACCTTCCTGAGGCAAGGTCGACGTAATCAACAACGATTTCATTGGCTTTGCCGTAGCCGCAAATGCGATATTGGTTCTCAAAATCCTGTAGGCTTCGGTTATTTGAGAATGAGGTTCCTCAATGGTCGGTAGCTGAGGACGATCTTTATCTTTAACCAAAGGGATTGCTGCCAACACAGTTAAGCCGGTTAACTCCTCGATCTCTTTAGAACTCTTTATCGAGGTATCCATATATTCCAGGAGAAAAGCACCGCCAACTCCGATTAGCAAACCCAAGAGAAAACCGAGGATGGTATTCTGTTTTGGCTTTGGCTCAAGCGGTCTATCCGGGACTGTTGCTATATCAATAATCCTTGCCTCACTTATTTGCATCGCCTCGGCAATTTTCGACTCCTCGAGTTTGCCGAGCAGCATCGTGTAGATTTCTTCGTTTGCTATTTTCTGGCGTTCAAGTTGGGCAAGGTTAACCTCAGCCTCAGGCAGCTGTTTCAAACGCCAATTGTGGCGATTGATTATATTATTTAACGCCCCCATCCGGCTGTGAAGAGCCATGGTTCGAGTTTCTTTGTCTATTATCTGGGAAATAATCGACCGAAATATTGGATCTTGAATTGACGGACCAGCGAGGACAATCTTTTTTGTAGCTCGCTGGAGTTCTTCTTCTGCATTCTTAATTTTGCTTTCGACCTCGCTCAACCCCTGGGCTTTCTCACTGCTCTGCAATAACTCTTGCCTTTTCTCCTCAAGCGATTTCAATCTTTCCCTGAGTGTAATAATAATCGGGCTTTTGGATATAGTTGGATACGACGCCATCATTTTGTAGGCACCATAGGTCGCTTCGTCCTTTGCCAACTCGTCCTCGAGGCTCGCTATGCCACTCTCCACCTCATGCAACTCAACAACGGCTTTTTCTCGCTCAACTTCGAACTGGGCAAGCGAAGATATAATTTCTTTAGCCGATTCATCAAGCAAGAAAATCCCAGTTTTTTCCTTGTACTGACGAAGTTTTTCCTCTGCCTTATTCAACTCTTCACCAAAGACCTGGATCTGCGTTTCGATGAATTCTTTAGAACTCTTGGCTACTTCTCTAATCGTCGCCAACGAGTAGTTGATATATTCATAAGCCAGCGTGTTAGCGATATCAGCAGCTAATTCTGGGGAGCAGGACTTTGCCTTGAGCAGAACAAGATAAGTATTCTTGATTTGACCAGCACTTGTTGTGTTTTGCAATTCTTCAGCTCGTTTGTCATACCCCTTGACAATGATCTCGATATTCTCGGTTGGTTTCTTCTGGATAAGAAATCTCAGTGTGCCAATATCAAAAAGCTTACCGATTCGCCCGGTACCAATCACCACATCTTTTTTACCGATGAGTGAAAAATGATGGTCGTCAAATATCAGGTTGTATTTACCGGCTGGAAAACCCTCGGCTACAAAGATAGTATCAAAATAATAGTACCGGTGGTTTTTGACTATAAAATTCAGATTGAGTTTCTCAACAACCGACCGCGCCAAGGTTCGGCTTCTTATAATCTCAAGTTGACTTTCCACGGGGTCAACCCGTTGAGGTGTGTAAATCTCTGAAAAGAAAATAGGTTTTGACCCGGAAAGATCGAGCTTAAACTTCACTCGAGCCTCATAAACCTTTGGCAGGCACAGACTCGTTATCAAAGCACCCAGGGTGACAACACCAACACAGATTACGACCAACCAACGCCGTTCAATTATGACACCTATGTAATCTTGTAGGGTAGGTTCGGTTTTCATCGTGCGGCAATGGCAATATAAATCTGGAGGATCAAAGTACCCAAGCTAAAGAGTACTGACCATTCCTGGAAAGCAGGCATTAATCGGCGCGCGACGATAACCACATCACCGGGTCGCAGTTTCAACAAATCCAGGTTTTTACCACTTTTTAAGATTTTCTCGAAATTTATCTGCTTCTCAGTACCAAGGTTCACAATTTTGATCCTACCAAGGTTGCCGCGTTCAGTTGGTCCACCTGCTTGAGCAAGTAGATTAATAAGATTATCCTCACTCTTCACATAATAGTAACCTGGCGCCTTGACCTCACCAAATATATTAATTCGATAATAAAAGTCAATATCGACAAAAATGTCGGCATAAAAATTTTTGAATCTGGCGATCAACAATTGGTGGAGCGTGTCAACTGGTATGTCTTTCATTGATACCCTTCCTAATAATGGAATGTTTATGGACGTATCAGCGTTAACCGCATACCAGCCGCTCAAATCTTCTTGGCGCCATATTTTGATTTCTACGGCATCGTTGGGTAATAGGAAAACATCATTGTTTGCCAGAAGGATAAGTATTAGTGGCAACATTATTGTAAATTATATTGAAAAACAAAACAATGTCAAGTTATAACGGCGTACGGGTGGTTGACAAATTACGTAACTTCATTATAATACATTAGATGAAAATATTTATCCCTTTAATAATCTTTTCGGTCGTTTTTGTATGGGGTGATGTTGATCAATTCGGCAATATCGACATTGAAATAGACCCGGAGATTTCTAACTTAACCTGTCCGATTGACACGCCAGCTGGTTGGCGTGATGATGAGTTGTTGAGCCTTAATGATGCCAAGGAATCGATCACGCCAAGAGGCATCGCCGATGCGCTGGGCAGGATACACGTTGTCTGGAAAGACAACCGCCGACTCCATGGTCGTGATGAAATTCACTATCGGGTAAGAATCGATACGACCTGGAACAGCCTATTCGCGGTCTCAAACCTCGATACATCCCACAATTCGCCTTGGCTAGCAATCGATAAAAAGAACAATGTTCATATTGTGTTTTTGCGCTGGTTTGGAGCCCCTGGAGCACGCTATGATTTGGGCTATAGGAAATACAATGATTCACTTGGCGTGTGGGAGGATGAGGAAAAAGTTACCCAGAGTGATTCCATAGGATTGGCTGGACGACCCAAAGTCTTATGTGATACGAATGATATTGTATACGCATTCTGGCTCAATGAAAACAATATACCAAAGACGATCTGGTTCGTGACCAATGATGGTACTGGCTGGAGCGCAAAAATGCCCGTAACTGATCTAAACGATGCACCAAATGGTTATTACGGCGTTGCGGTCGCTCCAGACAATAGAATTCACTGTGTGTTCCAGGACTATCGAAGCGGCATCCCTGAACTGTACCACCGATATTATCAAAACAGCACCTGGTCTCCATCACAACCGATAACTAATAATGGCTTTGCCAGTGTTTATCCACGTCTGGCGGCTGATACTTTAAGTAATATCCATCTTGTCTATGGCGGTGGTCAGTCTTTGACTGAAAAAATCCATTACTTAGTGTGGAATTCAGCTGGGCAGATCTGGGGACCAGAAACAGTATTCCCTTCGCAGATGGCAATGCCCCATGTTGATATCGCAGTAAGCCAACTCAACTCAGATATCCATTTGACATTCCACGAATCAATATCCGGGCATATCGAAATAATGTACAAATATTATGATGCCCAGGCTGGTCAGTGGCAACCAAATGTACAGTTGACTTTTAATTACCCGGATATTCGACTCGATCCCCAAATTTGCCTTAACCCAAGCGATTTTGTCCAGCTTTTTTGGTGGGACCAAAGAGATGGCACAGGACAGGAAGAAATCTACTATAAGACAAATCACGTTATCCCTGGTATATGGGAGACCCATGATAACAATGATACAAAACCACTAATCAGTGCCATACCCAACCCCTTTAGCAGAAAGACAGGTGTCAGTTTCAACATCGGGCAAAGAGTGAAGGGCCAAGAGTTGAAAATATATGATGTGACAGGAAAATTAGTTAAAGAATTCTTACTGCCTACTGCCTACTCCCCTGGCCTCGCCTTGCGAAGCGGGGCGGGCTTACTGCCTACTACTATTTTCTGGTCTGGCAAAGACAACCAGGGAATTGACTGTCCGGCCGGTGTTTACTTGGTAAATATCAGTTGTGAAAAAACTGAAAATACGATAAAATTAATAAAAACTGAGTAAATCCCGCAGGTTTGTTGCTATCCAACAGAGTGATGACTAACCAGAACGCTTAAGCTTACCTGTTTTCTTGGCATAGAACTCAGCTTGCCGGAAAACAATGATGCCCAGAGGAATAAGAATGATCCCGATAACCAATAGCAGAACAATAGTCGGCAGTACTGCAGCAACCAGACCAAGCCCAACAAAGGATAGAACCACCAACACAAGGATGAGTGTACTTCTAATGACTCCATAGGTTACGGCATGAAGACAATTGCCGATAAGATGCGTGAACCGATTAATCGGTGCCATAAACGTGCACTCATCTTTATCCATTAATTTTGAATTTATCAAATGAACTTCTCGATGCGCCCCCCTTTGTGGGGCTTACTCGAAGAGTAAAGAGTTACTGTTCCTCTCACCTTGTTCGAGACAGGCGAGCCTTGTCGAGAACATACATTTCGTGGATGATATGAGAAGTATTTTATGTTCTCCTTAGTAGGGACACGCCATGGCATGTCCCTACTAAACTTTCATTCTTATTACCGTCAAAACGTTGTATTTCACGGGGTAAAGAGGTGAGGGTTTCCAAGTTTCTGCTCCAAACACCTTGACAATTAGGCTGTTGAAAAAGTCATTTTTCACTGGAGTAGAGCATTTATGCTCGTGAAAACTGATGAAATTTCATTGCTTTTGACGGGGCTAAAGCCCCTACTCCACTAAATCAACAGCCTGA
>JAUVZL010000050.1 GCA_030602565.1 Candidatus Stahliibacteriota bacterium | reverse complement strand
ATATAGGAATGGATAAAAGAAACAGGATCTGATTCAAATTGAGCAAGAAGTTTTCTGTTTTCAAACGTCACAGTTTTTATCAATTCATCTTGAATTCCCATGGTTTGATTCAAATAGTTTCTTAATATGCCCAAAAAAGTGGTCTTTCCGGATTGCCTTGGACCAATTATAGCAATAAATTCTCTTCTTTCAATAAACGGCTCAATACTTTTGCTAAAATCTCGCGGATAGATCATTATTAACCTCACTATTTATGCATTAATTGCAATTTTAGTATAACCATTTTTGCAGATTTGTCAAGAGCGAAGATCAAAGGAAAAAGATGGTTCTTGCAGAACCGGGCGCGATGGGGTCAAATCTCGAAACTTGACAAATGATAGTGACGCAGTAGGGATTAAATCTTCTGCTTCGCAGATAATTACCCCGTACATTTGACAATTAACGGGGCAGGCGTAGATGATTATATTGATGCCAGTGATTAAACAAATTAATTAACAATTTCACAAACATAAAAGTCCCCCATCTATGACAGGTGGATAAATAAGGTATATTGTGATTTCTATAATATTGACATTTAATGTATATTTAATGTATAAAGGATACAATATTTCTGGTGCACAGCGCTCATGTTAAAGCTGTACTCTGAACTCAAAGGAGGTTCATTATGAAGAATATTGTGTATTTGTTCTTTGTTGCCGTGTTTTGCGGCATGTCCTTGGCGCATGCTGGAGTCTTATCCAGAAATGCTGAGAGCCTTGAGGAAAGCGGTGAATATGACACTCCAAGCACATCAAAACGCATAATAGCACAAGGCAAACAATTTACAACGCCTATTCTTTGCTTGCTCATCCCGGAATCGACTAATGACAAGGTTTGTATGTTCGATCTTATTAGCGGTGATTATTTAGGTGATTTTATCATTGATGACACAAGCAGCATACCGCAATACGATCTGGCAACGCCGATAAATGCAGTGCAAGGGCCGGATCAGCACATCTATCTTTCAGATCAGATAGCTAATGCAGTGTACGTATTTGATGAAGCTACTGGAGAATACCTTTACACATATGCTGATACAGTTGATGGCCTAAACAACATACGTGGCATTGACTTTCGCGGCGACCATCTCTTTATTACCAGCGGCGATGATTATGTAGCTGAATTCGACGGTCCCCATAGTCTGGTAAGATATTTTATTCAGGATGGCAGTGATCCATTCGACATTTTATTCTTAGATGACGGAACAGCGCTGGTCAGTGATATCCAAGGAACGACAGACAATGTAAGGCTTTACGACACCAGCGGAACGCTTATTCAGGAACTGTTTTCTGTAAACTTTCCCGAGCAGATACAGAGCGATGCCGGGTATCCGGCTGATACCTTTTTTAACAATTCCTTTAGTTCACAGCGGATTACTTCTTTCCAGATTGATGGTACCATTATTGATACAATACCGTTTACATCTGGTCGCGGTGTATACAAACTTGACAATGGCAACTTTCTAGCAACAAATAGTTCAGGTGTGTTTGAAGTTGACCCCGCTACGGGTGCTATTATAGAACAGAAGTATACTGGCTCTGCCAGGTTCATTGAGCTGGTTATATTAACGACAGGAGTTAATGAAAACGACGGCAAGGCAGTTGGTCTTACGGTCCATGCAGCACCGAATCCGTTCACGGCATGCGTAGATTTCAATTTCAACATATCAAAACCAGGAATGGTTCAGGCGGCCATGTATTCTGTGCTGGGCGAAAAAATCGTGACTCTGTTCAACTGCCATACGTACCCAGGTAAACATTACGTGATCTGGAACGGGACTGATGATAAAGGACAGCTTGTCAGTGAAGGTGTGTATTTCCTTAAAATGAGAACGCCAGAACAGGAAATCACTGAGAAGGTAGTTTTCTTAAGATAAATCTACAAGTATTACACTAATAAAAAGAACGTATCTGAATATTATTTTTAGAAAGGGGTCGGTGCCCCTCAATACAAATATTCGGGATCTGCGACAGGATCTCCGACATCTCACTGAGTTCGATACTTGCAGCCTCTTCGAGACCTTCGGTCTCTGCGAGATTTTTAACATCTTAATACATTCGATACCTTCGGTTTGACCCCGATGAAATAAACAAAAATTGCACGGGGGCAGGCATTTTGACATTTGAATCTTGAATGAGAAATGGTTGCTTCGCAAAAACTGAATGGAAGTGTTAAAATTCATGAAAAGAAAAGTAATTGGAGTAGCGCAGAATTATTGACTAAATCACAATTTCGAATATAATAGATTGGTGGTGCCTAGTGCATAGTTCTTAGTGCCTACTAAACGAACGCCTGTAGCTTTCACCCCGTTAAATAAATCACACATAACATTAAATAGTTGTAGTTCAGGTTTATCAATCTATGTATTTAACGGGGCAGGGTCGGATAGAGCAACGGATTTCTAATTCAAAAAATCCACATTCAGAAAACCTCGAAATCTCAGCAAGTTGTTGTAAAATAAGGCTTTGCAGCATGTCAAAGATCATTCTGTGAATTCTGTCCATTAGAAGGAATTCTCTGAAATACCGTGCGTTCTGAAAATCAACAAGTGCCCTGTTGGCACAAATCTGTCACAAGGTAACATGACGGTTTGCTCTCAAAATACTGGTAGAGCAACGGAGTTTATAACCGTTGTGTTACCTTGTGCTATCTTATATGTATTATTTTCCTAACTTCTGAATGGTTATCAGCATCTATTTTGATGAAATAGACTCCTTGTGTTAAATCGTATGTTTCAAATCTTCTCTGGAAAACACCAGCATTCTGATTTTCATTGATAAGCTCTCTAACCAACCGTCCAGATACGTCAAACAGTGAGATGCAAACTGTGCCTTTGCGTGGCAGAACATATTCAACATTTAATGCAGTATTGAAAGGATTAGGATAGCTACAAAATCCAAGTATTGCGTCTTGTGATCGAGACGGAATGTTCTCTTCTATACCGATAAATGGATAATAAAATTGCCCCCAGGTACGTGATTTGAATATTGGTTGGTCGTTGAAATAATCACATAGACAAGTATATGCAATCAGAAGTGTATCTCCAGTACCATGGGCAATGGCTGATGAAAACTGATTATATTGCTGTGTAGGTGTAACGATAAAAGAGTCAACTACAATACCAGCAAGATTCACTTTCGCTCCATGAATGCGCCACGGTCCCGCCCAGTCATAATTCTCCCATACTACCACATAATTTGTACCATCAAAAACAATGGCAGGTAGCCTTTGATGGTACGATAGAGGTGAAATTCTAATACCTGCTGTATCAAGAACAGTGCCTGTGGGGCTTATGCGCGCACAATAAATGTCAAAATATGAGCTATTCCGATTATCATCCCATGCTACCAGGTAGTTAGTACCATCAAAGGCAATAGCCGGATAACATTGATCTTTCATTGCGGTCGAGATGGCAATTCCGGCTGAATCAAGAAGAACTCCTGACTGACTCACACGCGCACCATAAATGTCATATTGTCCCCAATGAATAGTACCGGTATAATCTGGATAACGGCGTAGATCTTGCCATACGACAAAATAATTGGTGCTGCCAAATAAAGCACAGGGTACCCTTCCATGTGATACCGTTGAGATTGTTATGCCCGCTGAATCAAGAACTGTTCCCGTCTGACTCACACGCGCACCATAAATGTTATGGTTTGGAGCACTACGTTGATCTTCCCATACCACAAAATAATTTGTGCCATCAAAGGTAATAGACGGTAACGATTGATCATCCAGTGCGGTTATGATGGCAATCCCGGCTGAATCAAGCACAACTCCTGTCTGACTCACGCGCGCACCATAGATATCACAATTTGTACCACTACGTCGGTCCCACCACACCACCAGATAGTTTGTACCATCAAAGGCAATGGATGGACAGTCCTGAAGGCATGTGTCAGCAGAGACAGCAATCGCTACAGAGTCAAGGACAACTCCCGACTGACTCACACGCGCACCATAGATATCCCCTTGGTTACCACTACTAACAGTTTCTTGCCATACTACAAAATAATTGGTGCCATCAAAGGCAACAGTAGGATCCCATGAATGCTCCTCTGTATTTGAGATGACAATTCCTCCAGGATCAAGAACTGTACCTGTGGGACTCACGCGCGCACCGTAAATGTTACGGGTTGGACCACTACATTGATCTTCCCATACCACAAAATAATTTGTGCCATCAAATGTAATAGACGGTAACGATTGGTCATCCAGTGCGGTTGAGATGGCAATCCCGGCTGAATCAAGCACAACTCCTGTCTGACTCACGCGTGCACCATAGATATCATAATATTCTGAGTCATTACGATTATCCATCCACACCACAAAATAATTTGTGCCATCAAAGGCAATGGATGAATGGGCCTGATTTTCTGATGCAGTAGAGATTGCAATCGCTACAGAGTCAAGGACAACTCCCGACTGACTCACACGCGCACCATAGATATCCCGCCTGTCACTATGATATTCAGTCCATACTATAAAATAATTTGTGCCATCAAATGCAGCTTTAGGTATCTCGTACCTTTGAGCGGCAGATATATAGACAAAATTTGTGTCAATAAGAAACTCATCAATTCGTGGTTCTTTAGCATTAAGTGTAGCAAGACATATAATATTAAACAGGAAGATTAGACAAGCATTGTTTCTCCAAGTGATTTTCAATCCGCCTCCTTTGATATGATTATAATAGTAATTCAGATGTTGTCAAGTGGCACTCAACGGAGGGTAAGTCCGTTGCTCTATTTCCAGACTAACCACTGTGTACTTAAAGTCCGCTACAAATTCAACAATAATCGCTATTGTAGATAAGTATGTGTCTGATTTGTGCCATATCTGGCAACTTGCCGATTGACAGCTGAAACATTGAAGTTATAATATTATAGTAAAAGAAAGGAGAGAGTGAGTATCTATCGAGATAGAAAATCTGGATTGATCCAGTATTGTCCCTTTTGTGGAACTGAAATAAACAAAAAGAGAAAAAGGTGCCCACAGTGTAAAAAAGACATCACAGTAATAAAGGCTGAGTCAGAATACACATGTAATGTTTGTGGTGCAGATGCCCCTGTAAAAGCAACATTTTGTTGGAACTGTGGCGAGCGTTTTGAAGAAAGCGATACAGATGAAAACAAAGAAGATATTAAGATACAGGAGTACAAACGAAAACTCATTACGAAATTACCAAAAGCATGGATTGGATATATTATCGCTGCGATTTTTCTTTTTGCAGAAGTATCTTTGATAACAGATCCGTATAATCCCAATGATGCTGATGTAATCCTTAATATTATCGCAATTATTGGTTGGGTATATTGGCTCTTCTGCATTTATAAAATCCATGTTGTGCTGGGAAGAGCTACGAACTGGTCCTACCCAATATCACCAGGAAAATCCTTTGGGTATAATATTATTCCTATATTTAATTTCTATTGGTTATTTAAATGGACAAATGAAGTTGCGAATTTCGTGAACCTGCGGATTGAAGAATCTCAAATGTCAAAAAATTGGCCTGCTATCATTCTACTAATTGGTATTATTGTAGGCAGATTTATTGATGGTACCTTGGCTATGATAATAACATTTAGTGTCATGTTCTACATTGTACTAAAGGTTAAAAAGACGATTCAAATGGCGTCCGATATTGCAGAAGATTAATCCATTCTTCCAATCTGATCGCATGTTAATTTTTAGCCAATGTGTGCCACATGTGCTGAAACACAACAGTAAACCCACCACCATTTCGCTTCTAAGCGATTTATGAAGCAGGAGTAAGGGATTTTATACCTGATCAATATCAATTTGACCCGCAGTATGCCAGTTAGTTCCATCGGCTTCAACTTTACATTTAGCACGCTTTAGTGCATTTACTAAATCTTGGCGCCGCATTGATGTATTGTCCCATCGTATCACATACCTCCCTGCAATATCACTGAATGGTCGGCACTTTCCAATCTCAACAAGAATAGTCCTATCAGGATGACTGCCAAATGCCATACCCGCTTCAAATAGAACATTTGGTCGTGGTTGCCCGGTTGGTTCTTTTTCATGAGGTGGGTCTCCTAGCTGCACATACTTTTCTTTCAAGTGTGCCAAGTCATCAGGCGTAAGTAATACTACTACCGCCTGTGCATTTTGGAATGCTTTTTCAAGTATCTCACCAACAAAAGGACCTGCTGTCTCAACTAAATTCAAGGCTTGTGACCATTCTATCGGATTTAGTCCAATTGTTCGCAAAAAATCAAATATGCCATCACGAGCTTGTAAATTTCTACCATGAACAACGAAGACTTTTGATGGATCTGCAACAACCTGTTCAGAAATAGATTCTTGATCAGCAGGTCTCGGAGTTTGATCTTCTAAAGCTCTTACAGCAATTTCTAAAGCTGTATTCAAAGACGCCCAGCGGGCTCGTTTATAATCGAATGCTTGACTTGATGTTAAACCCTTTATGAAAGGTAAATCCAATTTTTCTTTAATAAGATTTCTCACACTTGGAGACTTGGTTCTTGTAGAAAGGTTTTGAATCAAAGCAGCGAGTTTTTCCAGACTATGACTTGTTGTGATTTTTGAAGTTCTGAATTCCTCAAGGGGTTCATTTTCAGTCAATTTTTTTGCTTCTTTGATTTCATCTTCTAATTTCATCTATACCTCCCAAAACAGAAATAGGCACAAAGATCTTAAGGGAGATTGTTGACACCACTTCAGGCCTCCATACCTTCTCATTTCGTTCACCTTATTATAGGCAATATAAGGGATTAGTCAACGATTAGACTTGTGCATGAAAATACCCCCTGACAAAATATCATTCTCTTATATGCAGAAATTGGGAAAAAAGGTGGCAGGTCTTGACATTCTACAATGGTTACAAAAGGAGCTGGATTGCCCGATCAGGTTGGGCAATGACAAGAGAAGATGGTCGCTCGCAATGACCCCGATTAGATACTACGTGTCTAACGGGGCAGGCATAATAAAATGAACTCTGAGAATTATTGACTAAATCAAGAAAATCACTATAATAACGATGAATAGGCATTCATCGTTCGATTACGAAGATGAAAAGGCAGATTACGGTGATATAGTCGTTTGCTAAAGAACAAGTAGTGCCTAGTGGTCATATGATAAATAAAGGTGAGCAATTATTGTATGCTTTTTTTGGAGCTTGTTTCTTGAAATTTGGAACTTCCCCGAAAGGGGTCTTACGCCTGTAGCTCAGTCGGATAGAGCAACGGATTTCTAATCCGCAAAAGGTGCTTTTCCAAACTCCTGATATCGCAGCGAGTTGTTGTAAACAAAAGAAAAGATAGACATGTAGGTCATCTCGCTATTGCCAGGAATTCTACCCAATTCCGTTCATTCTACGCCAAAATTGGACCAAAAGTGGACCAAATAAAAGAGGGGAGCATTCGCTCCCCTCTTTCTCATACTCAAATGTTATTCAAATCCTAATGGTTTGAGTTTGTTTAATACAGATTCCTCCTCATCATCCTCATGAAAACCATACCACGCTTCCACTATTTTACCATCGCGACCAATTATATAATTCATTGGCACTGCACTTCGTCCTGAAGAAACTTCATAAACCCTGTGGTGTAAATCCTGTACGTTTGATGATGCATCAACAACATTGGGATAGGTGATATTATTATCTTTTAGAAAATTTAGTGTCATATCATAATCATCCGATGAATTAATACTAATAATAACCAACCCGGTATCTTTATATTTCTGATGTATATCCTCAAGGTGTACTATTTCTTCTCTGCAAGGAGGACAGCCCACACGCCAGAAATTCAGAAGCACCACTTTACCTTTAAGATCAGATAGCTTGACGGTTCTTTTTTCTATTGTTTTAAGTTCAAAATCAGGTGCTTCCGTACCAGGTTTCAACAGATTGTCTTGCCAATCTGGCTCAATGTATTGTGTCCATCCTTCAGGTGGTTCCCACGAGAACAAACTGTTCGGCAGTTTTATATTTGTGAAAACATTGGACCAAACTTCTTGTATGATAAGTGTGAAGTCAACGCGCACGATCTCCATCATTTTCCGCGGTAAATGATCTTTTTGTGATACCCAGTAGAACTGGCTCCGCTGGTTCTTCATAAAGCTTATCTCAATAACATCACATACTACACCATTAACGATTTCTGTACCCAGACCTCTTACGCCATCAAGATACTCATCCAGACTACTTTTACCCCCATGAAATCTGCTTGGCTGAAATGTCAACATAGACATACCTGCCTTGAGTTTGTTTGCCATATGTGCAAGCGAATGATGTCCCTGTGGCGAAGGTATGAGCATGTACGTAGTATTACCATACGATTCAAAATCCTCTCCTTCAAAGGTCACATTTTTGTCTCCCCAGTAGATCCAGAAATCCTCACCATTCCCAACGAGCGTGCCGGTTACAACATTCTTGTTAAGACCTTCCATTCGTGCAAAATTGGGTTTTTTCAGCCATACTCGGTATGTTGCTTCACGTAGTTCCATACCTTCTTGACCAAACCAGTATTTACTTTCATAGTAGATAGTATGGGCATTTTGAAAGGTCTTAATCATTTTATCGTACAATTTATGAGCTTTTGGCTCGTCTTTAAAATTTGGATCAGCAGGATACTGCGTTTCCTGCTTAGCAAGACCAACATTGATAGCCTTATCGAATTCCTCTGAAACGTTATAGGCATTGTCTTTGTTGAGTCTGATACTTAGCACTTTACCGAATTCGGGCTGAACAGAAATGCACCAGCATAAAGGCTCGTTATCTAAATCTATCATTTTCGTCACGATCCACTGCTTAGCTGGTGGTGCATTTGAGGACATCGCACCACCCTTGCTGAGCAGATACACCTTATCACCAGATAAATCTGCAAATGCATCATCCCAGCTGCGTCGGAAAGCAACTAAACGATACTTATGCTTTTGCTTCTCGGTTTCACCCCGTTCCTGCAATGCAAAATAGATTTTAGTCCCTCCTTTCACACGTTTTACAAAGCCAGGAATTGGATCGTGGTCAAAAAACGCGTACTGTACAGCATGAGGGTCAAGCTCAGAGACATCAAGTTCTATACTCACAAGCCACATATCATCCCTTACAATAAATTCTGTCTCTTTTTCCTCGGATTTTTTACCAGCTTTTTCCGATGCCCATAAATATCCAAACGTAAACATAATCACGATATTCAGCAAAACAGAAACGATAAACACAAAAATCACAATCTTCTTCTTCATGGTGCACCTCCATTTCTCAAATGTAAATACATAACTGAGAAAGAACTATCTGGAATTCCAAAACATAATCCATATTTGTATATACTCGTATGTATTGGCTCTTGTGCAACTGTTCTTTCTGTAAATTCCTTGTATATTGTTCGACCCACATAATTACCAAATAGTACTGTCAAAAGGACGATTGCAATAGCAGCACCTGTGAATGCCCACCTTTGTAATTGCGGATAGAACGGTACACTGAGTTTTACTGGTACCTTTGTTTTCCCTATTTCATTGAGCACCTGGCTTCCAAAATCAGATGAGACCTGTATGTCCCCCACAAGATCGAGTGTTTCCCCAAGTCTATGGAGCATTTCAAACTCTCTCTGACAGTCAGCACATGTTTTCAGGTGTTCTTCAATGGTAATCCTTTCCTGTTCCGATACTGACTTATCTAGATAATTTGAGAGTAGTCTTTGTATTTGAAAGCACTTCATATTTTCTCCTATAAAATTAGACAGATAAAATCCACAAATTTCGCGCAGCAGTTTTCATTCCAACAATTTTTTCAACCTCTTTTTCAGAGTACATCGAGCCCTGAAAATAAGGGAATGCACCGAAGACAGAGAGATTTGCATTATCTGAGCGATCTCTTCGTGTGATTTTTGCTCATAGTAAGCAAGCACGAGGGCAATTCTCTGGCGGTCCGGCAACTCCTTAATAACTTTTTGTACTTGCTCAATCTTTTGCTTTTTTTCCCAATCTATCTGTACACTCAAGGACTCAGGCGTATGCCCTTGTTTTACAAGTTCATCCAATGAAATAGGGCTCACCTTGTGTTTGCTATTATAGTTTAAACAATGATTAACGACAACTCGGTACAGCCAGGTTGAGAACTTTGATTTCCCCCTGAATTTGCCGGCATTACGCCAGACCTTAACGAAGATCTCCTGAGCAAGATCCTCGACATTATCGTAATTTCCAATATAGCGATGAATCGTACTGAAAACGGCCTGTTGGTACCTTATTATCAACTCTTGAAAGGCTTTTTCATTGCCTTCAGCGGCTTGTTTGATTAAATAATTATCATCACTATCAGAATTGTCAGATTCTTTCATTCCCTTATATAATATTACGTATTTCTTACATGTTTTCAATATCAGTAAATCTCTGCCATCAGCTTATTGTGATTACCCTATTAATTTAGACAGCACTTTTCTAAAAATTATGCGGTTTTATTTCATTCTGGGCAAGACAAAAACCAGTTGTTAGGACTATCCCAATCCAACTCACCAAGATGTTATAGACAACAAACAGGCAAAGGTATTTGCCAAAAACACCGCACAAAAATAGCACAGTTGAAAAAAGGGGGGTGACTTCAATCACTCTCCTGGTGCTTGACAATAGAATAAATCAGAAGTATGATTGGATGGAGTGAATGATGCCGCAGGTGATTGAATTCCTTAAACAAGAATTATTATGATTTCCAAAAAACAGCTAATAGAAAAACTACATTCACTGATTAAAGAATCTGATTTATTAGATCAAAATGTATCCGTTATTCAAAGATTTTTTGAGTTTTGTGCTTCAAACTACAATGAATTTGATGCGGAGGCAAAAAAATTATGTAATCACTCAATTGATGGCTTGCTTAAAGATATTAAGTTGAAACTGAAAACTGTGACCAATGGTGTAGATAAAAGGAAAGCTATTAGAGAAATAAAAAAGATACTTAATGAGCATGTTGATAGCTATGTGCTTGTTGAGGCCTTAGAAAGAAAGAGCACAAATAACTCAGAGTTTGTTACAGATGCAAGAATCTTTTTCATAAATGAATTACAGATTTTATTGAATGTATTATGCGATGCAACTGAACATAAAACCAGTGGTGTCGCCAATTTCGCAAAACTCCAATTATTTTATTCGTGCGTCTATGAATTAGTGGCTTCCTTTCATTTGACACAACATGGCTACATTAATCAATCCTACACACATTTAAGGACTATATTGGAAACGTTGGATAAAATTAGATTATTTCAACAACAACCTAATATGGCTGAATTATGGGCAAGCGATGATCCAGAAGATACAAAGGCAAGACGAATAGAACTAAGGCCAGCAGAGGTCCGAAAAAAATTGGGAAGCAAAAAGAAATTTGACCCCTTATATAATTGGTTTTCAGAAAAAGGTCCCCACAGTACCTTTGATGGATTGCAAGCATATAGCGGTATGGTGAAATCAACTTCTGAGGGTAAAACAGAAATTATAATAACACTTGGTGGCAGTAATTTCAAGGACGAAATTATTAATCTTCTGGCATTTTTCTTATATGTTCTAATAAAGGTAATTCATGAAGCCATAGATATATACTCAGAAGTATTAGACACTAATGAAGCCATTGAATTGCTCACTACTATTGGTGTTGATTTAAAAACATATCATGAAAGATACTACATTAATGACTTTATCAAAAACGAAAGTGATCGAAAGATATTCAGAAAAGCGTTAAACAAGTTAACTAATTATGTACCAACGAGTAATAACTAAAGAATTCCATATATTCTGAGTAGAATACTGTCCAAAAACTGTCCAAATTTTGGATACGGGGTCGGCGAGAGCCGGCCCCTCCCCAAGGTTCTGTCTTCGAATCATACTGCAATCCTACTTACTGGTCTTGGAGACAAAGCAATATAAGAGTATGTTTATAAGGAAGTACATATGTCGTTAAAAAATAAAAAATCCCCACAGGATAAAAATTTTCCTTACAATGATTTGACGCCTCCGATTGAAAGCATTAAGAGTATTGAAAGAAGTATTAAGCGATCCTTAAATGTGAATATCCCATCCGGAATTGATGCTTTTACAGTGAAACAGTTCCAGAGGGTGCGAGAAATGGAAAAGGAAGCAAGGTTGGAGTGGGCAAAAGAAAGAGAAGAAAATGGTGAGCCTCCTCTTGGTCAATGTTGCGATGAGTGTGGAGAAGAACTTGGGGAAGAATCTCATGAAATATCGCAGGGGATATTAAGGCCAGAAGAATATCTTTGTGATGACTGCTACCGGAAGCGATACGGACCATATAAATGTAAAAAATGCGGAGAAGAATTTTCCTCTGGAGAAATCGATTGGGAGAATAGTGACAAGGAAGAAGACTCGTATATTTGTATGAAATGCTCATGGAAAGAGCAGTATGGGGATGCATCTGAAGACGAATATGATGATAAGGCACCCAGTTGGTAGAGTGGATATCTAAATACAAAAGGAGTCAGTGAATAACTGCCGACTCCTTTTTTTTCATCAACCATTTCTATCCCCAACTCACCAGGATGTCGTAGATCTTGAGCAGGCCGAAAGGTTATAGACAACAAACAGGGAGAATATTGAGGGTGCTGTTTGAGGTGAGAACAATGTCAACTTAGTTTGTACTTATCTAATAGAGTAATAAGAATATGGGCTCGCGTATATGCTTCTTTAAGAAATACTTCTGGATCTTTGAATGAGGATTCTCTCATTTCTACTTCCAGAAGAAAGTTACCTGTGTATGGCTTCTCAGCAAAATGTTTCATAATTTTATCCCAATCTATCACACCCTCAAACGGTAACATGTGGTCATCAAGGAGTCCTTTGTTATCGGAAATATGTACTGCAATAATCCGATCGCCATATTTTTCCAGTATGCTATATAGATTTCCCGCGATATTTGCATGTGATGTGTCAAAACATACACCTACATTATCAAAATTCTGTTCTGTGAGCACGCGTTCAAATAGCTCCAATGTGCTCGGTTTTATGAGATTTTCAACTGCAATCGCGATATTCTTAGTGCGAGCATACGGAATGAGGTTCTCCAAGCTGTTCCGTACTGCAATCATCCTATTACCAAATTCATCTTCGGAGAATTTGTTGCATAAATGCACTATGAGTATACTGCAGCCAATTTCTGTGCACGCGCGAATAGCTTGTTTAAAAAGATGGACACTGTATTCTCGAAGCTCATTATCTGGATGAGAAATATCAATATTCGTCCCCAATGGTGCGTGTACTGAATCAATCACAAGATTATTCTTTCTACATATTCTCAAAATATTTTCTCTCCCGACTGTGGTTAAATATTTTGATTGAGTATAATTACCTCCAGCCAGAGATACTGAATTAAATCCAGTGTTTTTTACCATAGGAGCCATAATGCTGAATGGAATATCAAAATTGAATGTTGTACTGATGCTCACTTCCATAAAGTCCATAATTATAGGTATTGTGACCACACTGTCAACTTAATAATTCTGACAAGATTATCGTTTCAGTCACTTAATCAATCCAACTCACCAGGATGTCGAAGATCTCGAGTGTACCGAGAGGTTATAGACAACAAAAAGGCAAGATGTTGAGGGTACCGTTTCAATCAGCCTGTTTAATAAGGTAGTATCTAAAGTCACATATCTTACCACCTTCCATGATTGTGGAAGTTCTTTGCAGTTGAATGTTCTTATTGTATATTTGGGGGTCAAATTCATCTTGGCTGCAGCCTATCAGATATCCAACCTGAGGATGGTGCTCATGAAAATATCTTGCATTTTCACATTGTTTCACATGCATTACATGTTCTGTGTTACTGTCACTTATAATCTCTGCATCCACGGCACAGTTTAAGAAATTTGGTTCAGGTGATTCAAGTACGTTGCGACCACGTTTAACAAACTCTGTGAAGCTACACGGCTTCGGATTACTCGGCGTACGTCTTTCCCGTTCAATATCATAAATCATGAATTCTCCCTGCTTCCCGTACCGTTTAATAAGTGACTCAGCTAATAGAGCAACCGCATCTTCCCTCAAATGTATTGTTTCATAAGCACTAATATACTTCTCTACGTTGATTGAAGCATGATTCTTTCTAATCTGTGGTATAGGTGGTGTTGCTTCTACCAAGTCTTGGACTTCACTGCTTGATACACCTTCTACCGAGGTTTTGAAGTATTTCAAGAGGAATTTTTCTATAAGTTCTTTCGCATCCAGCTCTTTACCATTTCTAGTGCTCTGTTTCCATCCTGTTGAAATAATTTGATTCATATACTTGTCATTATAGTTAATGAATGTATCTTTCCATAGAGGTAGAATTTGCTTCTGTCCAAGTCGTTGTAGTAACCGCTTTAGATAGAATATATATCTTTGATAGCTGCCAACAAATAAAGGTGCAAGTTTCAATGAGAACTTACGTTGTTGTAGTGCAATATTAACCATATCATTCCTCCTCTGCTCCAAGAATATTCGAGAAAATAGACAAGTCAAGCTAGTCCAACTCATCAGGATGTTGTAGACAAGAAATAGGTAAAATATTGAGCGTGGTGTTTGAGGTTGTGAGGACGTGTTTGATTAGAGTTGGCATAGAAGAAGACGGATAGGATTGACATCTTTTTGTTACTTATTCCGAAAAGAAATGCTTACACTGATCGAGTTGACAATGATAAATGATTACATATAATTGTTAATTGCAAGGACAATAATGGCAAGAGCTCCTTTTCAGGTATTAATATTCCCCTTTCATTTCAATGATGACGGCACAATCGAATATGCTGTTTTCAGAAGACTAAATTCTGAAGGAGGATTTTGGCAAGGTATCGCAGGCGGCGGACAGGATAGTGAGACACATATGGAAGCTGCAAAGAGAGAAGCATGGGAAGAAGCTGGAATACCTAAGGACTTTCGATTGGTTGTTTTGGATTCAGTCGCTTCAATACCTGTTTTGAATATAGTTGGTAAATTCCTATGGGGAGATAAGGTTTTGATTATACCTGAATACTGTTTCGGTGTTGAAGTAAAAGGGAAGCAGCTTAATATATCAAAGGAACATATCGAATATAAATGGGTTAACTATGAAGAAGCAGTACAAATGCTAAAGTGGGACAGCAATAAGAATGCGCTATGGGAACTAAATGAACGCGTTTTGAGATCAGTGAGAGGTAAAAGCTAACATGCTGTCAGATTGGAGGGAATAAAGATGAATAAACTACCGAAATTGCCTTTGCTTGTAGTCTCCGGAGCGAGCGGCGCGGGAAAGACAGCAGTGTATCAAATTCTGCTTGGCAAAGTAAACGCAGTAGTTATGCTGGAGGGTGATTTAATCTGGAGACCTGAATTTGATAAACCTGAAACAAAATATCGTGAATTTTTTGAAACCTGGCTGAGGATTTGTCGGGATATTTCACAATCAGGCAGACCAGTAGTCATGTTCAATGCTGGTATGGGAGTGCCGGAAAATATTGAACCATGTGTAGGACGGCAATACTTTTCTCGGGTTCATTATTTAGCGTTGGTATGTGATGATGATGTATTAGCAGACAGACTGCGTCAGCGACCAGATAGACGAAGTTGCAGCGATCCCGAGTATATTAAAGGACAAATTGAATTCAATCAATGGTTTAAAAATGAAGGTCCCAATGTGGAACCGCCAATTGAGTTAATTGATAATACCACTTCTATTGTGGAAGAAACAGCGAAACAGGTTGCTTCATGGATTCGCAGTAAAGTAGTATGCTAACAGATTGTGGTAGTTTATGATTTTCTTTGAAGTATTTTCACTAATATTGTTGTCAATAAACCCACATCTTAATAGTCTAGTCGAGGCAATAAGATCAAGTCATATTAGCAATGCGGATTCATATTGGCATCAGTATACCAGTAGTTTATTGAATGAAAGGTTGTTTTCCAAGAATACACATCAATTGGGGGGCCTAGGTAATGTAAAAGATCGTGAAGTCAAATTTGCTGAAGGACAGTTTACCGAAGCCGAGTTTGCGCATCAAATAGGAATTGATTTTTCAAGTGAATCCATGTCGATTGAATCTGAATGGTTCTTGAATAAAGCGGAATCTCTCGGTTCTGCGGATATAAAAATATACTTTGCACGTGCCCGCAATTACGCCAAAGAATGGAATGATGTGCTTCATTACAATGACGATCTGACCGACCCTTCATTAGTTGTGTATGAGGAAAAGTGGCATGAAAATCTAATTAAATTTATCCAGCACTCAAAAGATAGCAATGATATCTATGAGGGGCGCCTTGCATTGACTTCCATCTACTGGCCTTTTAGAACCCCAGGGTATATTGATTCATTCGCACCTGCAATTATTGATAACTTACAAGGTTTTATCAATGATTATCCTGATAATCCCCTCATTGAACAAGCGTATGAGAGATTGATATGGAGGCTCTATGAAACAAAAAAATACACGAGATTATGTGAAATCTGTTTGAACTTTATAAAAGAATATCCAGATGCTAGAATTGCCGAATATATAAAATTTCAGCTGGGCAATGCATATTATTATTCAGATAATTTTGATGAAGCAATGAAAATTTATTCATCGGTAAATCAAGATTCTTTCCCTGACCATGTCTATCCCGGCTGGGGTGGGCGATATATACTAGAAGATCTGAACCGTAAGCTTGATGAATTAAAAGATATGGACTAACATGGAATCAGATAAAGATCTAGAACCTATCCGGGATGCGTATGATTTTACAGTAGAACAACACAACAAAGGCATAGATCCCTTTGATACTTTACCTGAAGATTTAAAGAATTCACCTGATTTCATTGCTTTCAAAAAGGAAATGGAAGGAAAGAAGTGCAGTAGCGGTGATCCTGATATTAAGCAATATCTGGATCCTGTATCCGGAATGCGGTTTCTTGATGTCGGATGCTGTGCAAACCTAGCAAATTATAGACTTGACCTATGGCCATCAACCTATTACGGAATTGACATAAGCTCGAGATTAATACGTGCAATGGAAAAATTTGTCAGTAATCATAATATCTCAATTGGTGGTTTGCAGGTCGCGGATGTCGCAAATATACCATTTGATGATAGTTTTTTTGATATAGTATCTGTGATTGGCGTCTTCGAGTATTGTACTATTGAATACTGCAAGAAGGCGTTACAAGAATTGCATCGAGTTATGAAAAATTATGCAAAAATGGTTCTTGATATCCCAAACTTGGAGCACCCTCATATAAATATAATGTTTCAACTGGAAGAATACCTTGGAAGACCAAACATTCCAAAAACGAGATCAGCATTTGAAAGCATTCTGACACTTTTATATGCAATAGAGCGAACTGACGATTCACAGGTGATGTTAAAATATTATGTAAGATCATCTAAGAATGGTAGAGAATAACATGCGATCAGATTGGAAAAAAGTCTTGAAAGCTGACCCAATCAACTGGCTTTCGGGAAAAGACAACCCTTCGGTTCAATATTTCACACTTACAGAAATCCTCGGTAAGAGTGAACGCAACCGTGATGTGCAGTGTGCAAAGCGAACAATCATGAAACGTGGCACGGTGCCCAAAATCCTTGCTCTTCAACAAGCAGATGGGGGTTGGGTTCCTAAGGCTTGTTTCTACCAGTCCAAATTCCGCGGTACCGTATGGCAACTCATTATTCTGGCTGAGTTTGGTGCTGACCCAAAACATCGGAAGGTTAAGAAAGCCTGTGAATACATATTTGAAAACTCATGGTCTCCGACAAGCGGTGGTTTTGCGTACCGTATAGCTAAACCTGGTCAGACCAACGAGATGTATGTTGGTCCGTGTTTAACAGGCAAAATGACCTACAGCCTCATTCGCTTAGGGTGGATTACTGACAAAAGAGTACAGCGCGCTATCGATTTGATCGCAACTTGGATGCGGTATGACGATGGCGACTCCGAACCACCAGCAAGTCATCCTTACAAGCGAAACGCTGGTTGCTACGGTCGACATACCTGTTTTCGCAATATCATCTTTGGGCTAAAAGCACTTGCTGAGATACCAGTCAAGCAGCGTTCAACCAAGGTCAAACGCTGTATCAAACGAGGTGCCGAGTTCATGCTTCTGCACCGCGTTTACCGATCAAGCCATAACCCCAGAAGAATCGGCCGTGCAGGCTGGTCATGCTTTGGCTTTCCACTGATGGATGATGCACTGGAGATATTGCGGGTCTTGACCAAATTAGGGTACCGTGTTCCAAGAATGCAACAGGCAATTGACCTTGTGATTTCAAAGCAATCTAAGCAGGGACGCTGGAAACTGGACCGGACTTTCAATGGTAGAATGCATGTTGATATAGAAACAAAACATAAACCGAGTAAGTGGATTACACTGAACGTACTCAGGGTCTTGAAGCGCTATTACAGTCATGGTGGGTTGTGAATCCCTTGAGACTGATATTGTGGGAGCCATGAAAACAGGAATTAAATGTGTTTGGCTTAACCGTGAACATGTTAAGAACGACTTGGGATTAAGAATAGACTACCAGATAGCATCTTCATCAGAACTGGTGGAAATTCTATGACTTAAAGGAACGTTCCACAGCGGACTATAAGTCCGCAGCGACCCCGCAAAACGCATATCTCGTGTCTGCTGAATAGTATCGTTTAGCAGATGTTTCAACATCAGAAGAAATTTGTTTTGCATCCCCGATTAACGGCTCAAATACCTACTTTTTTACCATCTCAGTGGACGTTTCTGTGTTTCGATGTATAAACATACGTTTCCACATCGCGGAAACGCTTGTTATAAGCTTGTTTAGCGTGTTTCTAAATAAACATAGTAAATACCCCATTATTCTGCCTGTAAAACCCCCGTGAAACGCCGTTAAACAGGTGAAAAACACGATTTGTGTCTACCTTTCTACTGTATGTTTCAACGGAGACGAAAAACCCCCAGATAGATTGAAGAATCCCTTATCAATATTAAGATAACTGTGGATGGTTTCCCGACTATTTCTTGTCTGTTTCAGTCTTGCCCAGTTCCTTAGCGAGATCTAATAGCTTTAAAGCCTTTTTTAATGTAACGATATTCGATCCAACACCTGGTCTCTCGTCAGGGAAAGAAACAAGCTCAGGTAGCGAAATATTAAATGCCCTGGCTATTTTTTCTAAAGAAGTGATAGTGTACTGGTTCAGCGGGAATCGGACAAAACAGGGGTCTGATTTAAGGTGGAAAATTGGTTATTATATTCCATCCTTTTCGCCCTTGCCAAGGCCAGTTTTTCATACCGCTTGTTAATAATTTCCTCTTTCCGTCCC
>JAUVZL010000090.1 GCA_030602565.1 Candidatus Stahliibacteriota bacterium | reverse complement strand
GCCGGAATGCTGTTTGACCTTGTCCTGATCTTTGCCTTTCAAACACTTTATGGCTATGTATTTTACTGGATTGGCATAATAGTCTCGGCACTTATGGTAGGAATTGCCATAGGTTGCCTAATTGTAACTTCTCTTTTAGAACACATAAAAAAACACCTTAGTCTCTTCTCAGGAATAGAAATATGCATAATTGTCTTTTCCATTGTCCTGCCTTTAATTTTTCTTCATACTGCTTTTTGTTTAAGCAGACCTATTTTATTTCTTCTCCTTTCATTTGTTTCTGGATTCTTGATTGGGCTTGAATTTCCTCTGGCAAATAAGATATATTTGTCTATAAAAGGCAAACCAGAACTTAGCAGCACTGCCGGTCTGCTATATGGAACCGATCTGGTTGGTGGATGGGTTGGTGGAGTCCTTGGTGGTGTTGTTCTTTTACCGATTCTCGGTCTTTTAGAAACCTGTGCTGTAGTGTTTATGTTCAAACTGAGCACCTTCATTATACTTATCGCTTCGGTCCCCATATTAAGAAAGATGATTTCTTCCAGATAGGCACTCACTTTGTTCGTGCTCTATCTCCTCCTGCAACTGTCTGAGGTAAATGAGTAATTGAGTGAATGTTTAGCTTCTCGGTAAAAGGTGGCAGATTTCCTGATTTAAGTCAAGTTGTTTATAACCGTTAGCTAATCACTGTTTGATATTTTTACCGTTCTATGCTGCATCATCGCTTTGATACCGATTCTCGCTGAGCGAAATCCACAGCTATACACCGAGCACCTAAAAACATTCGCTTCACTATACTCAGGTATCATTGGTATTATAGTCGGGTACTATTTCGGGAAAGGCAGAAGCAAAGAGTTGAGAAAAATCGCAAGAAAATCACAAGGTTGGCTAAAAAAATAGTTGGGGAAAAACTGTTGGGGAGAGAAATTAATCCTGCCGAGAAGAACAAGACACCTGTACCTTGTTATTTTAATTGTGGCTGTGGACTCTTTAAAGACGGCATGACAACTTTAGAAATCGAAAATGATATAATCCGACTCGTGAAATGGCATAGAAAACCAAAGAGGGATCGATTTTTCAAAGTCTACCAAGATGGGAATGGTAAGACTTTGAGTGATTTCATAAAGACTGTGAAAAGTTATAGCAAACTAAAATGAGTGAACGATGTTCAAATGAGAGCAATAACTATTCGTGTCCTCTGCCAGAGTCAAATGAAAATGGGTAAGCAGATTTCAGTTTCAGTTGTTTTGAAAGTTTGAGATGTGTGGCGATAAAAAGCTTATTTTGAGATTGATTAATGAAATTCAAATAGATATAGGATTCATTATTGATAATATCTTTACACTTGCACCAGAACGAAGAGAGATCATCAAGATGCTAAAAGATGCATGGAAAGAAATAATACCAAGATTTGCTGAAATGAGAGAAAAGGTGAAGGAACTTGATTCTAATACATTAATTGCTGTTGGTTTAAGTGTTCATCAATTGCTCCCCTAAATATGCAAAGAAATATTCGGAAAAGAGCGAATCATCTTAGTTTTAAAGAAAGACCAGAATTCCTGTAATTACATCACTTCTTTCTCTCATCAAATACCTTCATAATCGCCATGACCAAATGTTCATTGAAAACAACTTTTTGTTCATCAGTTAGGGCATGAAATTTTAGTTTTTCATATTCTGTTGGTTTTTTATCTATATAAACAGCAAAATTACCGTCTTTCTCGACAATGTCTGCAAAATATTTTATGAAATCTTCTCTTGTAATAGCCTCACAGACCTCAGGCACGATTATCCGTTCTTCAATAGCCCATTTTGTTTTATCCTTTTTAGGAATATTAAAAGCAATAGCTATTGATTCAACAACCGAATCTGAACTTTTTATCTCGAACACCAAAGGATATTTGAATGTATCACTGAACTTGAAAACAATATCTATCTCAAGATAGCCATCATGAATTTCTCTATTTTTTAATACCTGTATTGCATCAAATAAATCATCACCACTTCCAGACTAGCTGGGTGAAATCACTTCTATCGCTGAATTCTTTTTATTCATTATTCACTCGTCTAAAGCTACAGGGTCATTATTTCAACAAGATCAGTCTTATTCTTCTTAAGCATCTTTTCTGCTAATTCTTTCCCTGTTTTAGCTCCACAGTCTTTCGGCACAACAAGGTAAAATTTGCTAAAAAGATTATATGCTGTTTCAGAAAATAACCTACATCGACTCATTGCATTTTTAGTAGAAACTGAATTGCAGGTTTCTACTTCATAAATAATCGGTTGATTTTCAAACATCTTACCGCAGCGATAATAGATTGCATCAGGCCTATGTCTGATTTTTTCACCTGCAATAACGTCAACCTTCCCCCCGTAAATCCTCTTGTCTTTTGATAACTCGCCATGGAGTTTTTGTAATAATATTTTGTGTTCAGATGGCTCTAATGGAATGCCCTCTGTTATTTCTTGCTTTAAGCTTCCTACAAACAATTCAACATTACACTTCGAGCAAATAATACATTCTCTTGAACCCCTATATCCTAACAACCCCCAGCAACTATAGCATCTAAAATTAATCATGGCTTCCTTTTTACCTCTGATATATTATACGAACCTGTCATTTTTTGTCAAGGGTCGGGAGAAGGTGGCAGGTCCCTTCAATTCTTCCCCTCAGTACTTCGGGATCTGCGACAGGATCTCCGACATCTCAATACTTCCTCTCTCTAACTTCGTTAGACTCGAGACTATCGCGACACTTTCAGCTTGACATTCTACAAGTAAACACCTTACACACCCAGTTGTTTCTTGATTAATTCACACAAGGTATTCTTTATCTCTGAGTGTCGAGGAATCGGTGCCCTCCTACCATTTTTTGTATTCTTATAAATGTCGTGCTTTTTACCATGACGAACCAGAATGCAACCCGCCCTTGTTAGAACTTTTATAAATTCCTTTCTTTTCACAATGTGATATGTACTTCTTTTTCTTTGGGTTGTACTGATAACTTTGGCAATGTTTCTGTTTCCATCATTAATTTGTATGCTTCACAAATATTCTCCTCAAGCTCTGCTAAAGATTCACCTTGACTAAAGACTCCTGGAACTTCCTTTAGTCT
The DNA here is from genome assembly GCA_030602565.1 of Candidatus Stahliibacteriota bacterium. Lineage (GTDB taxonomy): Bacteria > Hydrothermota > Tepidihabitantia > SM23-42 > SM23-42 > JAUVZL01. Next base: position 4,245 of record JAUVZL010000090.1, on the reverse strand, counting down.
TCCAACATACCAACCCTCATCCTGCCAATATTCCAAAGTGAAAACTCTTTTCATAAAACCTCCTTGAATAAATATTATGTGTTTCTTTTTCACTTTAATTATAATCAACATACTGTCTTTATCAATAGCCAGTTTTAGGTCTTGTGGGGTCAGATATGGAAACTAGAAACTATTTTGGATGTTTTAGTATCGGCGAATCGAGGATCCCGTTTCACGGGATGCAGATTAACAAACAAGATTCCGCAGATATTTAATTAATCCCTTCATCGTCGCCATCTGCGTTATTATCGCTGTAATCGAGAATGTGGCATCAGACACATTTGAAATCGCAGCAAGTTGTTGAAAACAAAGGGGAAAATAGGCATGTAGGTTATCTCGCTATTGCCAGGAATTCTACCCAATTCCGCGCATTCTACGCCAAAATTGGACCAACCTGTCCCGTAATATTAGAATTTGTTAAAATCGTAATTTCTTTCCGCCTATGCCACCAAGTGGCCTTGTTGGATCTATTTATATTATTGCACTTGATTCACTGCCATTTCCATCTTCGCTGGATGCAAGCCATTTGTGGGTAATAAAAGATGATGATATTTGGGATACATATCAATAGAACGTGTAATCCCAGGCGATCAAATATATAAGATGAAAAAAAGAATTAAAGATGAAGGTCCTGATTGGGGACCTCATATATATGTAGATGTGGTAGTAGAAATTGTAAATGATGAGAATGGAAGTTATTTATTGAGAGCGGATAGTCAATGGATTGGTCGGCTTGACTAAACCATACATATTTGAAGCGCAGAATAATCTGATTATTATAGACAAAAACACACATATTGTCCAATATAATCACAGTCCTTGACAACCATAAATTAAAACGTAGAATATTCTATAGTCGCAAATAGATGGAAGAACTCGTGCTTAACAAAAAACTGAACCGCAAAATATCAGTGAAGTATCTCATACTCATAATACTTTTTTCAATTAACACACACTTACTACTCGCAGCTACAAGACCAGGCGCATTATTTTTAGTAATTCCTCCTGGGGCAAAAGCAATGGGCATGGGCACTGCTTTCAGTGGCTCTTGGGACGACCCGTCATCATTCTATTACAACCCTGGAGCAATAGGTTTTTATAATAGATTTGGTTTTTCAACCGAGAATCAGGGACTGCCACCAGGCCTAGGTAGGTTTATTGAGCAAGGAATGCTAGCTCTCAGTGGAAAGGTGTTGTATAATGAGGTAGTATCCCCTGAACCTGGATGGTTGTCAGCTCTTCACTCAGATATGCGTTATATCAGCAGTTTCTATGCTATACCCTTTTACAATATTGGGACTATGGGAATCAGTTTTGTATACCTTAACACCGGAGAGACACTAGTTATAGATGAAACTGGAATATATCTTGGAAGTTACGAAACATATGATGTAGCGACAGGCTTGTCGTACGGCAGGAGTTTCTTTAAAAGATTAGGTGTAGGAATTACAGCAAAATATATTTACTGCTATTTAGTCCCAGATTGGGTATATCTCAGAATGCCTGAATTGGTTATTGAGAAAGGTGGTATTGGAACAGCATGGGCTGTGGATGTTGGTGCGTTGTATAGAATATGGGGATTTGGAGTCGGGTTGTCATTGCAAAATTTTGGAACGGGAATCAGGTATACTGAAAGCGGTTCACCCGACAGATTGCCCACAAGAATAAGAGGTGGAATATCAGTTGAGCCTCTTGTTGCCCTGGATTCTTTATATTCTATTCACAATTATAAAATATTGAACATCCCAGTTAACGATATCCTTAACATTACATTTAATTACGACCGTGCTTATGATCCTGAAGATCCGGATGATACCTGGGAATGTTCGGGTTGGGAATTTACGATATTGAAATTTCTTTCTTATCGAACTGGATCATGGAATTTGTGGTGGAGACGTAGCACGGGTATCGGATTGAATCTGAGAAATATTGAGATTGATATAGCGAGGTATTTTGACTACGATACCTATCATGTGCAGATGACCTTTTATGCTGTCAAACCGCCAGAGAATATTGGAAATAATAAGAAATTGAATAACGCACTGATCATAGCTTCATCAGCACTTGCACCAGGTGGAGGACAATTTTATAAAGGTGAAGGCATTAAGGGTTCTCTCTTTTTAATTCCAAGTCTATACCTCGGCAACCTTTACTTATCTTCCGAATCAGATAATAAGAATTACTTAGCACTTATCGGATTGGGTGTTTTGTATTTAGTCTCCGCCGCAGAAGCAATCTCAATCAAGTAGACAAAGCGTGAGGGACGGTGCATGACAATATGACACCCTGCCATGTTAGTATGATGATTATTCTTAGTTTGAGCAATAAATAATAGTTCCGTTGGGAAAATGTCATAATGTCATGCACCGTCCCTCTTTGTCTCTTTGTTTAGCAAAATCTTGTAAAATCGACGTTTCACGCGATTGACTTCGTGTGTTTCACAGTACGGTATATACCGTGCAATATGTTAAATTGATCATACTTGAGTTATATATCAAGTTAAATAACACAACGAACTCACAGTCCGTTGTGTTACCCAAAGTGAAGTAATGCAGATGTTTTAATCTGATAGTTTCCACAATTGGTTTCCAACGATATAGTATGGCGGTAGACTGCCACCAAACCCCTCACCCAACATTTCTGATAGGATAGCAACAGTATTGAAACCAGATGTGATAGCGCCATTAAGTACAGCTACCGACGGCATCTGTTCATATCTCTCACCTATTGCGATATTGTCTTCAATAACATAAGCGAGTGTCACGTCGGTAGGAAATGGACCTAATTCTTGTGGACTTGCAGGATTAGTTAAATCAAGCAGTTTGTAACCTGTAGAGCCATTATTATTCCAGTAATAAGGGTGAAGCACCAAGAAATTCTCATATAGGATACCAGTCCAGCTGTCTGGCTGTGATCCTGTATAGATAAGCTGTGGATTTGCAGGATCTTGCACATCATATATTATTGGCTGAGATTGAATGTTACCAGTAACACAACCATTAACAATAAGATAGTGAGAGATGAAGGTCATGTCATTTACCCAATAATCGCCAATACTCGCAAGTTCTTGGTATTGTCCGCTATAATCAAAAGAAAAAATACGTAATGGTCCTTCTCGGATACCGACAGCAAGAATTGTGTCTTTAACTGCAAATGGTCTGATGTTATAGCCAGAAATGTCAAGGTGGCATATTTGTTGGGGTTGCTGTGGATTCTGCAACGAATACACATAGAAACCTTCGCCATGTGTACTAAGCCAGAGTGTATCGCCGAAAACCTTAAAAAATCGTACACCGGCAGGTAACTGCGCCAATACAATCTCAGTTACTTGCTGATCACTGTATGTATAAACATGATAGTCACCATGATATGTGATTGTTATAATCTGGGCAGCATCAAATCGAATCGCATCTCCTTCAATTTCACCAATCGATGTAAATCTCTGCGGTGTTGGCTCGATCAAATACAAACCTGGTGTTAATTCTTCAATAATTAATGGATAGAAGTTATTTTTGTAAATTCTCGCCCATTGCCCACGAGCATGATCTGGTAACAGAGCATTACCTTCAAAGTCGGTTTCAACACAAAAATAATCCCAGTCTATTCCTCCGGCAATTCGGGCTCCCACGATCGCTTGCCCTTCAGAAGAATAAACCGTGACTCTAAAGTCACCATTTGAGCTGCAATTCAGCCAAAGTAATGAGACAATAGTGATAAAGATTAAAATACCACTACTTATCCTTTCGTGCAATTTGAAAACACAAAATAATTTCATACCGTCTCCAATATCATATATATATTATAAAAGTTATTGAACTTTTGTCAATATTGGCAACACTACGGACGAGCAGTCCATAGGTCTTCCATTGCTGAATTTTCTGTTTACTACTGTATGTTTTGGCTACAACTTCAAATTTTGTGCATTGGCCCAGAACTGCTACAAATCAGCAGTAGGCTCTATTTCTTTCGTCAAATTACCACTTGGCTTAACCTTCAACCAACCATGAACAGCTAAATTGCGTATTGCCCTCATGATTTCAAGTCGATCATATGGAGGTCGATGTCTTTGTTTCCACTGCATTACTTCATTCAACACATTCTCTTCGGTTACATCACCGTGTGGTTTATTTTTCATCGATACCCAAGCAAAATGTATTGTCGCAGCAACTTCGGCCTGTTTAGTGTTTAGACGGCAGAAAAGATCAG
>JAUVZL010000070.1 GCA_030602565.1 Candidatus Stahliibacteriota bacterium | reverse complement strand
AAAGGTGAGGGGTGTATTAAATTATGAAAAAAATCACCCTCCCCCTTACCCCCTCCCGTCAAGGGAGGGGAAGTATGATGGGTTTGGATTGATGTTGATGCAGTTCAAATTTGCTATCAAAGATGTGTCCAAGTTTCTGGTATTACCACTTGACAGTATATGCAATATATGTAAAATGTTATCATGAAGAGCGACCAATTCAAAGAGAGCTTGAAAAAAGGTAAAGTTGCCAATCAGTATCTTATGATTGCTGATGAACCACTACTCATTGATAACGCTGTCAAATTAATAAAAAAGACACTGGACATAAATGGACCGTTTGACGGCGACACTTTTTTCGCTTCAGAAACGACGGTTGAAGAAATCTTCCAAAAGCTCTATCTCGCACCTTTTAGTTCAGCCAAGCGTCTTTTAGTTGTGAAAAACCTCGAAGAGCTAAACAACAAGGCACTGGTTAGTTTTGCCGAGGTCATAAATCACGCCACATCACAAAATTGTTTGGTCATGACCTATGTAGTTGATAAGGACGCGCGGCGTTCTGCACGCACTCAAAAAAAGATTGAGGGCTTGTTTACACAAACAAAGCCAGTCTATTTTAGCACTGATGCATCGCTCATCCACAAATGGATTGCATCCAAAATCAAACGTGATAACCTTAAGCTGACGCCATCATTAGTGCACTATCTTGAGGAAGAATTCAATAATGACATTACCGGACTAAAAAATGAATTTGACAAAATTGAAAACTATCTTCACGAAACCGGCGCAATGAGCACCGCGGATATCAAAGATCTCGCAAAAGGGGTGTGCAACTTCAACAAATACCACATAGCTAACGCTTTTACAAAAGGGAGGAAAGATATATTAGAACTCTTCGAAGAACTGCGACCTTATTTGCGGTCCTATGCTGAGATAGTCGATGCTCTAACCAGAAGCTTTGTTTTCTATGTCCAGCGCAATAAGACCGCTAAACCATCCATGGTGAAATTGACTGACGAGGTTACCCAAATTGACCAACAAGTGAAGAAGAGTTCCAATTTTGTCTATCTGATGTTAGAACTATTCTTTTTAAGAAATGTAAATTTTTTCAGGAAAGGAGCCGTGTATGGAGGATAAGTGGCAAGAGTTGCGACAGCTCGAAATACAGCGCAGCGACATTACAACCAAATTGGCAAAAATAGAGGAAAAAAAGGAAATGGTTAGTAACGAGGTCTACAAAAAAGTGAAGGGCGAGTACGAGGAAAAACTCAAATCCATCGACGCGGATATGAGCGAACACGTTGACCTCATCAAAGAAGAACTGGTAAATATCCAGGATGAAGAAACGAAGATGCAGTCAGGGGAAAAAGATATCAACCTGCAGATAGAGGAAATTGAATTACGCTACACAATTGGCGAGTACGATGAAGAATCCTATACAGGACAAAAAGAGGAGAAGAAAGAAGCCCTCGATACAACCAGAACTAATTTAGAGAATCTCAGACAACGCAAGAAGTGGCTGGAAGATTTTGTCCAAATAAAGGACATTGAGGAAACGATCGTGGCTGAAACGCCAGCTGAACCAGTAGCCGCCGAACAAACACCGGAACAACCCGCTGCTGAAATAGAAATTGAAGAACATATCCTTGAAGAGACTCTCCCTGAACAAACAACGAAGCTTGATGAACTTCTCGTTGAAGAAGAAGCAGTGAAGCAAGAGGTTACAGAAGAAGTGAAGACTGAGGAGAAACCACCAGCACAACCGTCTGCAGAAAATGAAAAGAATGCCCCCTGTCCCAAGTGCGGCCACCTAAATACACTGGACTCATGGTACTGCGAAAAATGCGGCGCGGAGATCCTTGATTCACCACTATCTAAGTAGCATAGGCTGATATTCAAACTCAAAAAATCCGTGAAATACCAACCGTGTGAAGTAGAAAAGAAGTGGCAGAAATACTGGCATGATAAAAGGATTTTTGCCACTAATCCAAAACCCAAGAAAAAGTTTTACAACCTTGTCATGTTTGCATACCCGTCAGGCGACATACATCTGGGTCACTGCAAGAATTATGTTATTGGCGATGTCTATGCAAGGTTCAAGATGCGTCGTGGTTACGACGTGCTCCACCCTTTTGGTTGGGATGCCTTTGGCTTACCAGCTGAGAACCGAGCAATCCAGCTCGGCGTACACCCCGAAAAATCGACGATGGAGAACATACGTACCTCGGACCAATCACTGAAATTATTGGGCATCAGCTATGACTGGGACCGTGAGATAATAAGCTGCCTGCCAGGTTACTACAAGTGGACACAATGGATGTTCTTACTGCTTCACAAAAGAGGGCTGGCATACAAAAAACAAGCTCATGTAAACTGGTGTCCCAGCTGTCAAACCGTCCTTGCTAACGAACAAGTCACTGAGGAAAAATGCTACCGCTGTAATACGCCGACCGAGAAAAGGAAACTCGATCAGTGGTTTTTCAAGATCACCGCATATGCTGAGCGTCTGCTTAAAGGTTTAGAACGGCTTGATGGTTGGCAGGAGAATATGAAAATTATCCAGCGCAACTGGATCGGTCGAAGCGAAGGGTGTGACATCGCTTTCAAAATCGCTGATAAAGATTTCAAATTCAAGGTTTTCACCACCCGACCCGACACGATCTTCGGGGTAACCTTTATGTCGATTGCACCAGAACACCCTATGCTTTCAGATATTACCAAGGGAACCCCAAATGAAACAGCAGTACGCCAATATGCCAGGGAAGCAACTAAAAAAACCGAGATCGAACGTATGGAAAAAGAAAAGGACGGCGTCTTCACTGGTTGTTATGTCATCAACCCGATAAATGGCGAAAAAGTGCCGCTCTTTGTAGCTGACTATGTACTCTCAGAATATGGCAGCGGTGTGGTAATGGGTGTACCAGCACACGACGAGCGCGATTTCCAGTTTGCGCGAAAATATGACCTGCCGATAAGAGTCGTCATTACCCCCCCTGATGATAGTAAACTTAATATTACATCGATGACCTCAGCTTATGAAGAACCGGGTATCATGATAAACTCTGGAAAATTCACTGGGATGAAATCAAAAGACGGTATTGAAGCAGTCACCAAATTCGGGGCCGAGCAGGGGTGGAGCAAACCGTGTGTACATTATCGCATCAAAGACTGGCTGATATCTCGTCAAAGATACTGGGGTGCACCTATCCCCATTGTCTACTGTGAGAAATGCGGCACGGTGCCAGTTCCTGAAGATAGTTTGCCCGTGCTCCTACCCAAGGATATTACTGACTACATCCCTCGGGGAACATCACCGCTCGGTGGCGTCGCCAGTTTTATCAATACCACCTGTCCTATGTGCGGCGGTAAAGCAAAACGCGATCCAGATACCATGGATACGTTTGTCTGTTCTTCATGGTATTTTCTGAGATACCTGGACCCAAAGAATGACCACGAGTTCTGTTCAAGAAAGAATGCTGACACGTGGCTGCCCATTGACCAGTATACTGGCGGTACAAGCGAGCATGCAACCGGACATCTGATTTATTTCCGGTTTTTCACAAAAGTGCTCTCCGACGCTGGTTATATTTCAGTCGATGAACCAGTAGTTAACCTGTTCAATCTCGGTATGCTTTTAAAGGACGGTGAGAAAATGTCCTCATCAAAAGGCAACCTTGTGCCGGTACGTCAGTTCATTGAAAAACACGGCGCTGATGTTGCCCGTTTGACACTTCTCTTCGCCGCACCTCCAGAACGGGAGAGCGAGTGGACTGATGAAGGGGTAACTGGTTCGGAAAGGTTCATGAACCGAGCCTACCGTCTTGTTGTCGACAATAAAACATCGGTTTCAAAAAACAAGCCGACCAAGATACCAGTCGATGAAGAGAGCCTGTTTATCAGAATAAATCAAATCATTGCCAAGGTCACTGGAGACCTCGAGACATTCAAATTCAATACGGCAATAGCCGCTCTCTGGGAGCTTCTAAATGAACTGTATGCCTGCAATAACAAAAGCACTGTATATGGTTACGGCATATATACCTTTGTCCATCTTCTATCACCTTTCGCACCACACTTAGCTGATGAACTGTGGTCGCTCATCGGCGAAAAAGGAAGTCTCTCAGAACAAAAATGGCTTGAGTATGATAAAGCGTACTTAAAAGATCGCACCACCACTATTGTTCTGCAGATTAATGGACGCGTTCGCTCGCACCTTGAGATGGAGGGTGAAATCACCGAAGCAAAGGTTAAAGACCTTGCCCTCAAAGATGCGCGGATACAACGTCACATCAAGGACAAGAAAATCAAAAAAACAATCTATGTGCCGAAGAAAATACTAAATATAGTTGTGTAGGACGTTTGGACAGGAATTACTTGGCTCTGGCATAATCCTTCATCCGCACCGCGTATTCTTTCAGCTTCTTAGCAACCAGATAATTGATACTGTCCTTTTCAAAACCAGTCTTTGTTGTCCTCCCCGCTTTGACACCAGTAAGCAATGCAATACCTTCATCGATCGTCTTAATGGCATAGATGTGAAACTTTTTCTCTTCCACCGCATCGACAACGTCTTGCCGGAGCATCAAATCCTCAATATTACTGGCGGGTATAATAACGCCCTGTGTACCGGTTAAACCCTTAGCTTTACAGACATCGTAAAAACCTTCGATCTTCTCATTTACCCCACCGATCGGTTGTATTTGTCCATTCTGGTTAACCGAACCGGTCACCGCATATTCCTGGTTTATCGGTACACCTGACAATGAGGAAAGTATGGCATAGACTTCAGTACTGGAAGCAGAATCACCGTCAATCTCACTATATGACTGTTCAAAACCCAGAGTTGCATCCATGGTCATAGGTTGGTTTTGCGCATAACGTGATTTCAAAAAGCCGCTCAGGATAAGAACACCTTTATTATAAGTTCGACCGCCAAGTTTTGCTTCACGCTCAATATTTATGATACCGGCGCGACCAAGCGATGTTTTGGCCGTTATTCTTGTTGGCTTCCCAAAACTATAACCGCTTATTTGATACACTGAAAGACCGTTGATTTGACCGACCACTTTTTTCGTGGTACTAATCATAAGTATATCTTTCTCAATCAGTTCCTGAATCTTGTCCTCCATCATATTCACTCTTCTACGCCATCCTTGAATCGCATTGTCAAGGTCATCAGCACCGATACCCTTATGTTTTGCCTGGCGCGCCCAGTAATCAGCTTCGCGGATAATATCGGCAATAACGTGGAACCTCGTTGAAAGTTTATCCTTGCGTCCAGCAATGCGGACGCCGTACTCAATAATGTCGGCAACCGCCTTTTTTGTAAAAGGCAGTAGTTTTTCGGCATGACAAATGGATTTTATGAAGGAAGCATATTCATTGATATTACCCGCGCTTTTATTCATGACTGTATCAAAATCAGCCTTTACTTTAAAAATTTTCTTGAAATCCTCGTCGCGGTAATAAAGCAAATAGTACAACCACTGGCTGCCGATCATAATGACCTTGACGTCAACCGTAATGGGTTCGGGTTTGAGCGCGGTTGTCGAGAAGATGTAAAAGGGGTCAAAGGCTTGAATATCAATCACACCATTACGTAATGTCCTTTTCAGCGCTTGCCAGACGCCGGGCTCAGTAAGCGCATCAAAAGCATTAATAACAAGATAACCACCATTGGCATGGAGTAGAGAACCTGCCTTTATGTTCAGGAAATCGCTGACTACCATACCTGGACCAGTGGGGTGCCTTTCGATCGTACCAAAAAGGTTCTTATATGAAGGCGTTGTCTCGAAGATGATGGGGATTACGTCAGTATCAGCATTGTCAACAAGAACATTAATCTGGTATTCACGAAAACCATCCTCCTTGTTTTCTTTCTTTAAGAAACGGTCAAGATTCGCCATTACTGAGTTTAGAACATCAGTTAAATACTTCGCAATCTTTTTACCTGTGAAACGCTTTCTTATGGCGTCGACCAGGTCTGCGACAGCTGGTTTAACCACCCACTCATTGAGCTTCTGTAGATCTGTGTTTGCCGCATCTTGAATCTCTTTGATGCGGCTGTATATTGTAGCCATCTCAGCCTCTAACTGCTTCATCTTTTCGCGCATTTCATTGTATTTCTCTTCGCTCAGTTTGCCATCTTTCACCAGCGCATCGACATCTTCCAATTTCGTCGGCTGACCATTGATGATCGGGATTATTCCCGGGCGAACAAATGGACCCATCTGAACCTGAACTACCTTAAAACCCTGTTCTTCCACTGTCTTTTCAAAATCCTGAAGTAAAGTACGGTGCTTTAACTCGTACTTGTTGACAATGCTCTGTCTTCTTTTGGTATATTCTTCACTATTAAAAACCTGGGGTATATTCGCTTTCAGAGCATGGATGAAATCGAGCATGGCATTTTTGAATTTTGTGCCGTCACCAGATGGTAAAGCTATTAGCTTAGGCATATCAGAGTTCTTGAAATTGTTAACGTACAAGAGGTCTTTTAAATCGCCCTTTTTGACTTCCATCTCTTCCAGTAGTTTCGTAATCGCGGTTGTCCTTCCTGTGCCAACCGGTCCAGTAATAAAAATATTATACCCTGGGTACTTAACATTGAGTCCCAGTTTTATCGCCTCGATTGCTCTGGATTGACCAATAATACCTTCACACGTACGCAATTCATTGACTGATTTGAATTTAAGGATTTTGGGGCTGCATTGCCAGCGAAGCTGCGACGCCTTTAATTCTCGAAATTTCCTCATAATTGCCTCCATGAATTTTGCCCATGTCTATGATGTGGCTGCAAAATTCTATGTCCACGTTTCTTCTTAGAAAGAAACGGGACTTCCTTGTTAATATTATATTTCATTGCTATTACATTTCGTCTATACTCACTAAAATATATCAGCTTGAGAGTTCTTAGTATACAGAAAATGCCTGGACTGTCAATACAGGCAATGGAGAAACGGTGTCCCGCTGGTGTAAACACCTACCCCGCTGTTTATAATTACGGGGCAGGCGGGATAAATATCGGTGATTCATTGACACAGCTCAGTTTTTCATTATAATACTTAGTACTTAATACAACAAGGAGGATAAATTGAGCAAAATCACGCTTAGTGTAATTAAGGCAGACGTCGGTGGTTTTGTGGGACATTCAAGCATGCATCCGAACCTAATAACCAAAGCGATCCAGATACTCGACGAACACAAGTCTAAAGGTTTGCTTGTCGACTTCCATGTTTCCCACTGCGGCGATGATCTCGAACTCATCATGAGCCACCGGCTCGGTGATGACTCGGAAGAAATACATAAAATGGCATGGGATCTATTTGTTGAATGCACCAATGTTGCCAAGGAGTTGAAACTATACGGCGCTGGACAAGACTTACTCGCTGATGCGTTTTCCGGTAATGTAAAGGGTATGGGTCCAGGCTGTGCAGAAATGACTATTGAAGAACGAAAAAGCGAACCAGTGATAATTTTTGCCGCTGACAAAACATCTCCTGGTGCCTGGAACCTGCCATTATATAAGATGTTTGCTGATCCCTTTAATACAATCGGTCTGGTAATCGATCCATCGATGCACGAGGGTTTTACGTTTGACGTCCTCGATATCTTTGAGAACAAAACAGTTAAGCTAAATTCACCGGAAGATATCTATGACCTCTTATGTCTAATCGGCGCATCAGAACATTACATCATCAAAGGGATCTATAAGAAGAGTGGTGAAATAGCAGCCGCAACGTCCACGCAAAAACTCAACCTGATGGCTGGACGCTACGTTGGTAAGGATGATCCGGTAATGATCATCAGATGTCAGAGCGGCCTTCCGGCGGTCGGTGAAGTGCTCGAACCATTTGCCATGCCGCACATGGTTGCGGGTTGGATGCGCGGCTCACACTGGGGTCCATTAATGCCGGTTTCTGTAGAAGATGCTAACCCAACGCGTTTTGACGGACCACCGAGAGTCATTGCCCTTGGTTTTCAGATAACGAACGGCACGTTTATCGGACCACGCGATATGTTTGCTGACCCAAGCTATGATCTCGCACGACAGCAGACAAATGAGGTTGCTAATTATATTCGTCTCCACGGACCATTTGAGCCCCAACGTCTCCCGCTTTCAGACATGGAATATACAACCCTGCCAGGTGTTCTTAAAAAACTAAAGGACCGATTTAAATAGCGTTTCTGGTGTGTAACCTCAGTGCACTTGCGCTCATCCTCTTAGGTCAACTCGGTAACCCTGGAACAACAGGCTACACCTTTGTCAAACTGGGCATCGGTGTCAGACCAGTCGCTATGGGCAACGCGTTCACGGCGCTAAGTGATGACGCTAATGCAGTATTCTGGAACCCTTCGGGTCTCGGTATTACGGGTTCCTACTTTGTTTCGGGTATGGCGATGAACCATCTCACCTACTTCAATTATTACAATCTAACCTCGGCTATCCCGCTTGGTAAAGTTGGTGGTCTGGGCTTTGGTATATCATATTTAGCAGGTACTGATATTGAGTACTCAGAGCGAGGTGAAGAACTCGGTCAATTTCGCAACTCAGATATGCTTTTGAATATAGGGTATGGTAAAACAGTAGGTCGAAAAAAAATGATGTCCTTTGGCGGTGCAGTCAAAATCGTGCGCAGTCAGCTGTACACGTACAGCGCCTATGGCGTGCTCGCTGACCTCGGATTGATTTTCCATCCCTATAAATATCTATACTTTGGTTCAGTCATGAAAAATCTTGGTTCGCCGAGAAGGTTCATCGAGAAGTGGGAGTATCCGCCGATTAATTTCCGTCAGGGTATTGCTTTAAAATTTCCGTTTTGGGGAAATCAGTTCACCTTGAGTTTTGATTATTCGCTTTACCTTGATTATTCACTTGCCTTAGATATCAAACCAACTTTTTCACTTGGCGGCGAGTTGCGTATCCGCGCGCCAAAATTTATGGCAACACTGGGTCAAGATAAAATATCTGGTTTTTCCTTGATGGGCGGCTATCAATCGGGCTATGAGTCTGGCGCGTGGTCAGGTTTTTCTTTCGGGTTTTCGCTTGAGCTAATAATTGCACCGGACCTATACTTTGATATCGGTGCCCTGCTTCTTTCATACGGCTATTTAGGCTCATCTGAGCGGATTTCCTTAGGATTGAATTACGTACCCACGAAAGGGGGCTCCAAGAAGTAGCGTAATCACCACGGGCATTCCAAACAACAAAACCATCGGCTCCACCGGCAAGGGATCCATAAAATTGAGCAGAAAGATATTCTCCGTCAAAACTCTGTGCTCGCAAATCAAACCCCTGGACAAAAGGTATGATTCTCACATGGGTCGGCAGTTTCTCTTTCGCCTTTCTAACTGAATCAAAATAGATCCAGTAATTGCGCCAATATTCATCCTCCTCGCGTTTGAAACTCCTGCCAAAATGGGAAGGGTAGAGCATGGGATACAAAACATCGATATATTCACCCATCTTTTCAATATCCTGACCTTCTTTTTTCAGGCTATACCAAACCGCAAAACCGAAACAGCAAACCCCAATCTCGACCTCGTCACCAAGATTGTCTTTTACACTCTTTAAGAAATCCAGGATCGGTGTATAGCGTGAACCCTGGACGTCAGTTAGTTTAATACGCGCAAGCTCGCCATCTGTCGGAAAACGTATGTAATCAAAGGCGATTGACTTAAAACCTAACTGTGTTATTTCCTCAGCTATCGACAATAAATAGCCTCTGACCTCTTTCTTGTAGGGGTTTGTCCAGGCAAGACCCTTGCTGTCCAACCAGACTTCACCGCTATCATTGAGGATGGCATAATCATTGTTTGACGCCAGATATTCATCGCGAAAGCAGACAACTCGGGCAATGACTTTCACACTGTGCTGCGCAGCATTCTCCAGCAGGTAATCCAGATCAATGTATTGCTTCACCGCATTGACTTGCTTAGCTTTTTCAAGGTCTGAACTATAAGCCAGAAACCCGTAATCACTCTTGAAATCAATAACAATGGTATTGATCAGCCCTGAATCCGCCTTATTGAACACCTTCTCAAGATAGGCTTTCTTACTTGCCTGATAGGGGTTAATATAGACCCCACGCACTACATGCTCAAGGTCAGTGCTAAATATGTTGAAGAGGACAAGTATTACACAAAGGTTCATTTTTCTTGCACTTGGTTTTGCCAAGTCTTACAAGGAGCGCATGAAGTTCGTTGTATATCTTGCTCCTCCTTGGCAGGCTGTGCTCAAAGAGCAGGCGGATTTCATCGTACGGATCATCATAAAGGAAGTAGTTGTGACGCGAAAATATCCGGCGTGTATATGCATCAATAACAAACACTGGTCGGTCAAGCGCATATAAGAGTATCGAATCAGCTGTTTCCTTACCAACCCCTTTTATGGTTAGCAATTCGTCCCTTAGGGACATGAGGTTTCTTTTCTTCATCTTTTTCACATTAGCCTGGTACCTGGCGACAAAATAATCACATAAAGCGAGCAGCCTTTGACCCTTCAACCTGTAAAAGCCAGACGGTTTTACCAGGTGTGGTACTTTCCTCTGATTACTGAGTAGCTTCCTGGGATCAAGTAACCCTGCACGTTTGATATTATCGATCGCCTTGCTGACATTTAACCAATTGGTATTCTGGGTAAGGACTGCACCGACCATCACTTCAAAAGGGGTATCACCTGGCCACCATCCCTGGGGTCCGAATGACTTTAAAAGGGTATTATAAACTTTGGTGAGGTAAATGGGGTCAAATCTCGACATTGGACATTCCCCTTAACCTTTTTTCTGAATTGCCACAGCTGATTTTCTGCACGTATCTATGTCCAATGTCGAGATTTGACCCCAAAAGCTTCCACTCTTATTCCACTTCGTAGTCAATAAGATCGAAAACTCCGTCGTTATCCTCAAAGCGAACCAAACCGATATCCGGTGCATAGGCTTCAATCACATCAATCGTGTCAGTAATCACTGTATCCGGCAAGATAACTATTTCTACGTTCTTTATTGCAATGGTATATACATCGCCATAGCCACCAACACTTTCAAAACCCGAGATACTGCCTATAATATAGAACTTTGCTTTTACCCAAGCACCAGATATAAATATCGAGTCGACAAGAGAATCTTGCCAGGCATTCCCATTAACGAGTGGCAGTTCGATACGTTTGATAAAATCTTCGACAACCGTATAATCTTCACCCCCGAAATTATGGATGATCTTTATATATTGAGAAATCGCGTTTGGTTTCTTGAGCAGATATTTTGGATAACCGCCAAAACTAACCGTGAAACATTCTATCTGCAAAAGCGTATCAACCGCCTCAACTTCAACCATCATCGTATCCTGATTACTTGCCAGTTGCCACCAGTTACCTTCTCGGTATTGGAAATAATCACTCGCGGCACGCTGAATGATATTGTTTTCACAAGCGGCAAAGAGTAAGATAAACAAAATGCCGGTTCTCACCATGGTTTTAGAACTCATAGCCTACCCCCAGTTTTGCGCCAACAAATCCAGCATGAGTCTTTAGATCAGTTATCCCCTCATAATAGAATTTTGGGTAAAAACGCAGTTTCTCAAAGTGGACGTTTATTAAAAGACCCAGGGTGTAGTTGAATCCATACCCTGATTCCTTGCTGGAACCAAGCTTGCGTCGTGCATATTCAGGGCCGAATTCGATGACTGGAGAAAACAGCCAACTATTCTTTGCTAAACCAATGGACAAGCCATAAAAGTACAGACTATAAGCTGAATTCTCAACTGAGAAATAGGATGTTCGAGCACCTATACATAGATCTGCAAACCGAAAATGGCGATTGATATATAGTGAAAATGCAACGCCTGAATTCAAATCTTTGAACCCGACCGCTGGTATATTGTAACCACCCTCAAAGCCCACTGATAGGGCGATTAGAAAAAATAGCATGTCTAATAATATATGTATTGATTGGGATGTCAAGCCTCTCTTGAGAAACGGAGTATCGGTGCAACGGAGTATGGGAGTAAC
The DNA here is from genome assembly GCA_030602565.1 of Candidatus Stahliibacteriota bacterium. Lineage (GTDB taxonomy): Bacteria > Hydrothermota > Tepidihabitantia > SM23-42 > SM23-42 > JAUVZL01. The sequence goes on along the minus strand of JAUVZL010000070.1, from coordinate 1,473 downwards.
GGTGTACCGGAGCAACAGATACAAGATACTAATCGTACTCGTGTTTCGTCCCGCAAAGTGGGATCCTCGATTTATCCCGCTTCGTATTATAATACTATACATAGAATTGCGGGATTTACCGGTCATTATATGTATCAATATGAAAAATCGGGATAAATCGTATTCGTTATAATCCGATATTACGAGTACGAATTACGAATACGGTTCCAATCTTTGGTCCCGCTACTCTTCGAGCGAAGTCGAGAAGTACACCTATCATTCAATGCGAACCAATTCACTACCAAGAGTTGACGACACGTTCTGATTGGATATAATTCTCCATGAAAGCAATTATTCTGGAAAAACAACAACCATTAGAAAAACACCCCCTAAAAATGCTTGAAGTTCCAATACCTGAACCTGATCCGAGCGACATACGAATAAAAATCAATATTTGCGGCGCCTGCCGGACTGATCTCCATATTATTGAAGGTGAACTTCCTGCACATAAATTGCCACTTATCCTCGGCCACCAAATTGTCGGTACCGTGGACAAAATCGGAAATAACGTTACACAGTGGAACCTTGGTGAACGCATCGGCATACCGTGGCTCTATAAAACGTGCGGCAAATGTAAATTCTGTAGATCGGGCAGAGAGAATCTATGTGACAATGCGATGTTTACTGGTTATGACGCAGACGGCGGTTTTGCTGAGTTCACTGTGATCTCAGAGGATTTTGCATACAAGCTGCCGGATAATTACTCAGACCTCGAAGCTGCGCCCTTGCTCTGCGGCGGAGTCATTGGATACCAGGCATTTCAAGCAACCGGTTTAAAGAATCACGGTAAACTCGGTCTATTCGGCTTTGGTTCTTCAGCACATGTCATAATACAGGTTGCAATCCATCTCGGTCTTGAAGTCTATGTTGTCTCGAGAACCCAGAAGGAATTGGACCTGGCAAAAAAACTCGGGGCAAAATGGGTTGGTCGGATCGACGATGACATGGGAGTTTTACTCGATGCTGGCATTGTCTTTGCGCCAAGCGGTGAATTATTAGTACGTTCCCTGGAGAAAATAGAAAAAGGCGGACGGATTGTATCGGCTGGTATTTACACAACCCCTTTGCCCGGTTTTGACTACTCTCTTATCTGGCCCGAGAAATGTTTAACTTCGATTGCCAATACTTCAAGGGATAATGTCCGTTCGTTTCTTGAGGTTGCCGCTGAGTTTAAAATAAAAACTCAAATCAATAAATACCCATTGTCTGATATCAACCAGGCGTTGTTAAACATCAAGAATTCAAAAATATCCGGTTCGACCATACTCGTGATCTGATCGCTATAACGTCTTAATCTGTAGACTTACTATGTCAAGCCTTCATTCGAGAATTATTTCTTAACCAGAATTGAGCCATTGATGCTAAATGCTTTTGTTCATCATAGCGCTCTTTTTTTCGCCACATCGCATAGGCAACCTTTACCCAAAGATCAGC
>JAUVZL010000071.1 GCA_030602565.1 Candidatus Stahliibacteriota bacterium | reverse complement strand
TGTGTGGTCAACCTCTTCACAATACCAGACACTGTCAATTTTCTTTGCATACCATAAGTTAGTTCCCATACGAAAATAACTAATATGAGGTTGGTTTTGGGAATCTACATCAATCGCACAGCAATAGGCATCAGTAAAACTGTCAACTATCTCCTTTTGCCAGATTGAATCATCCAAAAAGGCATAAAAGCCTCTGGTATAGGGATTTACATTATGGTCATAAGCAATGTGGGGGGTAGCCAATGTATCAGTGGCAATTGAGAGCCAACAAAAACTAAGACCTTGTTGTGGCAGTCGTGCTTCAACTGTATCTTTTGACCAACCAATAGAATCTTTAGACGCGACAATTAGATACCAGGTAGTGTCGGCTATATCCAGGACAGAATAGATGGCAAAGAGACGATTATCTTTGTCAATCGTTAAATCAGGAATCTCAGTATTTGATGCATATGATTCAAAGGTATCGGCTATCCAATTTTCATTAGACTTGGAATATAAAAAAAGAGAATAAAACAAATATGGATAGACAAATCGCCCTTTGGCTGTGAGAATATAAGGGTTGCCAGTTGCGTCTATAGCAATTACAGGAACATTCAATAATACGCTATCAGCTTTCACTATTTCTGTTGTCCAACTCATTAATATGAAAAATGTTAATGCCAACATATCATTCTCCTAATCCCTGGTTTCCTGAGTAGAACAGGAAACCAGGGTTATTTAATTATTATCTCACAATCAGAACTTTCTCGGTTATAGTTTCTTGTTCACCCTCAAGCATCAAGAAGTAGATGCCGGCGCTGAGATTGGAAGAATCCAAATCATAGGTATAGATTCCCGGCTCAATAACACCATCAGTAATTGAATTGATTTTTCGACCGCTAATATCATATAGATTGAGCCTGATTTTCTGGCTCTGCGGAATTGTATATTGCAATTGGCTATTGCGACTAATAATATTAGGAAACACATTGAGACCGAATACAAGATTTTGAGGAATGGTTTTACGTGTTTGCGGACCACCACCTTCGTAAACCTCAGTCTTACCCTGATATGGGATATGATTTTTTTTGGTAACCGTTACTTTCATTATACCCGGGGATGGGACAGTAAGTTCTTGAAATACAGCGCATCCGTTAAATTCGGTTTTCTTTGATTTATAGACTTCAGGCCATTTGTATAGTATTTTGTATAGTATAACGATGGCACCTTGTACCGGACCTTGTTCTCAGGACTAAACCGCCGCCTTTTTCTGTCCATTTCTGCTCCTTCCTTCCCACCTTATTCAACTATACCCGTTTGTCAAGTTCCATCTAAAGCAGAACAATAGGGTATATGGACCTTGAGCCATAGCAAGGCTCGAAAATCCCACAAATATTAATGAACATAGTTTTCGCATCTTATCCTCCTTTTTACGATTACATTACTACTACAGTGTAACATTAATTTCCGATAGCTGTCATTCCCGCCCCTGCTTTCGCAGGGGTAAACTTGTCCCCGTGAAAACGGGGAGCGGGAATCCAGAAAGTTACTTACTATGGATTACCCGATCAAGTCGGGCAATGACAATATAGTAGATTATCAATAACTTACATTACAATGCACTACTATAATATTTTAGTTTTTGCATTTTTCCATCTTAAATCTAATACTGGGTTAAGGAGAGGATTCGGAGAGACTCTCCTTAACCCATTTCTACCTGCAATAACCTCACCACTTTGATTTAAAAAAATTCTTAAAAGAGAAATGTTTGTCAAATAAGGGGGGGGTAGATAATTTGTTGTTCTCGAATTTTGTTTGATATTCCTGGACATTATCTTCATCACTATAATTATGATATGAAATATTTGACGTTTGTCAAGGGTTGAAGTGCGAACGTGAACACACCTCGGTTACACTTTCTACGGGCTATAAGATTACTTCTTGAAAGAGCAGGCCTCCCTGAATATTATAGAAAAATGTTTGAGCTTTCAAAAATAAAAAAAGAGGTCCTATGATACTGATTTATTATATTGGTTTTATAGAGAATAGCAAACAGAAAAAGGATGTTGATTATAATTAGGATAGAATATAATCAACTAGTGAGATTAGCTCCGGTTGTTGCGCGGAAAAAGATAAGATTTTTGGCTTATGGACAACAGCAAAGTTTTAGTAATGGCTGGGCGTTCATGATTTTGGTGGTATTGTGGTTACGCTGTTTTTAATGGCCTACAGTTGGGTAAGATATTACAATCATAAAAGACAACATTTTAGTAATAACCTTGACAGTAAGATGCCTATTGAATATACTAAAGAAATTATGCTAAATATTAGCTCTAACATCACCGCTTCTGAATATATGCGTTCTAGGAGGATTGGTTTGTCGTGTAAGAATAGTTCTCGACTACGCTCGAACAGTAATGTCTTATTACTCTTCGAGCGAGCCCGTACCTTTATTAAAGTACGGGGGAGTCGAGAAGTTCTTTTTTTGTTAATAACCTTTTTTTCATTCAGTACAGCTGCACAGCGACCCGGGGCAACATTCTTACTCATCCCACCGAGTGCAAAGGCAACCGGGATGGCATATGCATATACCGCAATCTGTGATGATGCGTCAGCAAATTACTACAATGCAGCAGGACTCGCATTTTTTGAATCACCTAAGATTACGATGAATTATTGTGGTTATCAACCAGGTTTTCACGAGAATATGCACCATTTCTATTTTGCTTGTGCATATCCACTGCATAAATCATCATGGGGTTTTGATATAATCTACTTTACTATACGTAAAGCTGAAGTCTATATCCCTGAAATGGACAATGTCACTATTTGGCGGGTTGCACTTAAGATAAATTATGCTAGAAGATTGTCAGATAATTTTTCCCTTGGTATCGGAGCGAAATTTATTAAACAACAGTATTTTTTATTGGATCCATGGATGTATCTATGGCCAATAGGGATTGACGGAAGCACTGGATCTGCCTGGGCATTTGATTTCAACGCCCGCTATGAGGTCTTGCCACGACTAACTCTCGGTACTGTAGTCCACAATATAGGTTCAAATATTTCCAATACGGAAACTGGTTCATCAAATCCTATCCCACGATTGTTTCGACTCGGCGTAGCATATAAACCAATAGATAATAAATATATTTCATGTGCTGTCTCCGCTGAAGTGACAAAAGTGCTTGTTAGTATGTTTGCTCAGGAAGAAAACTCATTCTGGGAGAACTTAAAATACGAATTTAAAGAAGCCTGGAAAGGGATCGGACTTGAACTCACATTTTACGGAATGGTATCACTACGCAGTGGATATTTTCATGATGAAGAAGGTGCAAGAAAAGGGTTGACCTTTGGTGGTGGAATAAATGTCAAGAATTTTGAACTGGATATTGGCATTGACGAAAAAATATTTGATTTCCGGACTGAAAACCGCAGAGTTTCATTGTCGTACACATTTTGATCTCACGAATTTCACAAATTGTAGCAAATTACCCGAATTAGGAATCCAGAATCGTAGTTGTTTGATTTACCCAGGCCCCTTATGAAGGAGCTGGGTTTATCAAACAATGTCCGATGAATCTCCGCAATGCGTGAGCAAGCAGGCGACTACATTAGAATGACGGATTTGTGTAATCTGCAATCCGCTATCTGCCATCTGCTATATAATCAGCATCGCATCGCCATAAGACAGAAACCGATATTTTTTTTGTTTGGCTTCTTCATATGCCTTGAAGATAAGATTTTTGCCGGCAAATGCACAGACCAGGAGCAGCGGGGTTGAACAGGGGAGATGAAAGTTTGTGATCAAACAGTCAATTATCTTGAACTTATATCCTGGATAAATGAACAGATCAGCAAGCCCAAAGGTCTTTTTAGTCTGTGCATAGGTCTCTAAGGTACGGCAGACTGACGTCCCAACGCCAAATAACCTTTTGGCGTTGCGCAAAACCTTGATTGACTTTTGCGGAATCTCAAAATACTCTACCTCCATTTCATGCTCTTCAATGTTTTCGGTTCTGATCGGCTTAAATGTGCCAGGACCGATATGCAGAGTTGTTTCGGTGATCTGTGCACCATTTTTCTCACACTGTGACAAGATACTTTTGGTAAAATGCAAACCTGCAGTAGGTGCGGCAATAGACCCTATTTTTTCAGCAAAAGTCGTTTGATAATATTCCTCATCGTTGGTAATCGCTGACCGCTTAATATAGTGGGGGAGCGGTACGATCCCGTATTTATCTATGATTTCATGAACTGAAATATTGAATGCGACTAGACATCTTGAGCCTTTTTTCTCGATTACTTTAACATAGGCATCAGGTCCAAGAAAGATTTGCGTGCCCGGTCTGACCCGGCGTGCATTAGAGACCATGCTTTCCCATATACCGTCAGCTTGTTGTTTTATCAGGAGAACCTCCACTGCGCCGCCAGTTGTTTTCTTACCCCGCAGCCGGGCTTTAAATACTTTTGTGTTGTTAATCGCGAGTACATCACTTGGTTCAAAGAACTTGTAGATGTCACAGAATCGACAATGCGTAATGCTTTTCGCAGCGCGGTCAAGGACCAGCAATTTGGCTTGACCGCGTTCTTTTAGAGGATATTGGGCAATAAGTTCTTCAGGTAATATATAGTCAAAGTCTCGCAGTTTCATATCAGAACCTGATTTTTGTCTGGAAACGCAGGTTCTGGCGGAACTCATCCTCTGGAGAAAATTCAATTCTATAAACAAGGCTGAACATTGTGTGTTTGCCAAAACCCAGGCTGGCTGTTGCCATTACTATCTTTGTGAGACCAGGTGGCTCCGCAGCAGTAAAGAAATATGGGACTGTTTCGAGGTTGTATTTTCTGTAGATGAGCTCACCAGTTAATTCGAAGCGACCTTTGGTTTTATATGGTATGCCTATTAACATACTCGTTCTTGGTTCGTAAAGCAGAAGATCTGTGTTGGCGAAATAATCTGAGAAAATTTTGCTATAAGAGTATCCAAGTTCAGGACGCAGAATTGGGTTAGACAGAATTCGCCATGCTGTTTTGCCGGTATAAGAATCCCTTTTTTCACTAATAAATGTATTGTGTTTTTCAAGTATTTCTTTCACCTCGACACGACCCGACAAAGCTTTGTACGAGGGAGCAATAGACAGCAGGCGTTCACGGTTCGATATTTCGAAAAGCGCAAAGCGAGCATCTTCTGTTAGGTCCTGGTGCACATTGAGTTCGAATTCATACAGGTCATCACTGAGCGCAAGGAGCAGTTCACCAAAATTACTCTTAAAATTGCTTTCCTCAGCATAGTAGAACCTGCCTCTAAAATCGAATATGGATTGTCTATAGGATGTTTCGATACTGTAGTTGCGGTTGACTACACGTTCAAATTCCTGGAGCAGGTAGATTTTTCTAATATAGTCGCCGCCATCTTTTTCAACATAGGTGCCGGTTAATGAGTCGAAAACATAGTTGCCAGTCCCATCATCGACCTTCAGGTAATTCTCATCCCGTTTCTGCGAGTAGCGCTGGGTCTGTTCAAGATTCCCGATTATCGCACCGTATTGGTGTTGGATATTCAATCCGATATTGCCGAAGAAAAATGTTGTGTCGTTGAATAATCGGTGTCCTAAAGATATCGATAAAGGCGAGGTTGCAATATCAAAGACAGTTGTTATGCCTCTATTTGTGGAATCCTGGTCAAAATTCCCTGAGATACCCAGGCGGCTATTTTTTCTTATCCAATATTGTATATCATAACTGAAAAGATGTGTTTCCTGTTCGTATTCATATTGAGACTTGAGCACAAATTTACCTTGCTTCTTGGCAAGACCCGCATAGTACTTGTCAATACTGTCAATTGCTTGATAACCGAAATTGAAGAAAAATGGGTGGAGGCTAATTGATTTGCGTTTGTGTGTACGGTTGAGTATGCCATATCCCACGGCAGCCTTAAAGAATGGCTTTGGATTTATGCCAAGAACAATGTCGGCTAATTCTTCTAAAGGCTCGTTTGTATTCCATTGGTATTGATAGTCAATTTCTTCCTTGCCTTGTGGTTTGGAAAACCGCTCATCATATGATATGTATTCACCGTCAACTGAGAAAATACTCAATTGCTTTTTGAGATGCATATGAAAACCCATGCCAAAGTTATCATTATCGTCAATTGTCGAGAACGTATTTTTGTCAAAGACTGAACCATAGGCGTTCAATTGAATAGCGTCAAATAGATTAATCCCCAATCCATAGAATTCATCTTTTTCTGGTAAAGGAAGGAGTTTGGTCGGTGAGTAATTGCCCAGACCCGAACCCTGGTATGAAAACGCTTTGATAGTGGGGTCATATATGTATTCGCCATTGTTTTCGCCGACATAAAAGAAGGTGACGATGAACTCACCATTGCCAGTGCCGACATAGACAAAGTGGTTATTATCGATGATATAATCACCTTCGGCAGAAGAATCAGCATAGGTGTGAAAAACTATTGAAGTATCACCTGCTGCGCGAAGGCTATCTTTTTCTTGAGCGCTCATTGTGAACGTAAGCGGGTTTTCTTTTTCATCGTACCTTCTGCGGTATATACCGGCAAATGTAATGTTCCTGAATTCTGTTTTCCCATCGCTCTGGGCATAAATATTGGGATAATCATCAATGGCTTGCTTATACTCAACCTCGATACGGGAATGATTTGTGATGATATTCTTGTTGGTAAACGATAAGATTCCTCTTTCGTAATCAATACTATAGTCTTCATCTACTTTTAAGAGTTCAGGTTGACCAATACCCTGGCTAAGGTGCACCCTTTCACTATTGGTTATTACGGGTGGCTCAAGGAAGTAAGGGCTTTGTTTTCCCTCTTCTCCACTGAAACGTATGCGCTTGCTCATCCCTCGGTTTACCGCATAAGAAAAATTCACTGCATTTTCCTGGTCGCTTGTATGTATTCCAACCCTTGCGCCTTGTATTTCATCCCTGATGCCAAAGGGTAAATCGAGGGTCAGATTGCCTAATCCTCCCTCAAAGTTCTTGGTGAAGACTCTGAGACTCATTTTCTCAACTTCGGAAATTTGAATAGTTGAGGACGGCGTTGTTTTATCTGAAAGGGCACCTTCGATACCCACACCTTGGACCTCACCTCCAATGTGAACTCGTAGCCCTTGGTTAAAGCCTTGATTCATATCAAATGAAAAATCCTTGATGCCGCTAATCCTTAAGTTATCATACATGTCCATAGAGGTGTCTTCTATCACTGGCACATAAAGTGTATCAGACAATACGGTGTCGGTTTCAAGTATCTGGTACTTGTAATAAACCGAGTCTAAATCGAACAAACTTGTATCTTGTTCAGAAATCTGATTTACTATAAATATATAGAGTAGTACCATCTTCACTCAGTATTACAATGATTTCATCGTTAAGAGTAATATCAAGTATATCATGCGGAAGTTCAATTTTGTCCCAGTCCTCATTTAATTTATAAAGATATTTTTCATAAGGCGAGAAGAGTATTACACTTGTACTATCGACTACGATTCTGTTAAATTTCTCCGGAATTTCCTTTTCATCAATTAAATTGCCGTGTTCGTCACAGATAAGTAAACTGTTTTTTGTAAGTATGTAGATAATGCCTTCAATTGAATACAGATCATTGATGTTCAAATCAACTTTTTTGAATTTTACATTATTAGTGAAGTCAAGAAAAATGAGTTCATGTTTCTGCCGTTCTGAAAAAATAACTTCTTCTGATGATGTAACGCTAAAAGAGGATATATCCGTGGACGAAAAAATATTTTCCTTTACTCCGGATGCGAGATAAAATTTTTCAATCGACCTACCATTATTCAGGAAAATTGCAAAAGGGGTAATAAAAAAGTCATAAATTCGATAATTTACATCGTCAGTAAATGTAATCGGTTTCAGATTTTGTGAATCGTCGAGCATGAAAATGCTTTTACCAATAAATGGTGCACAATAAACCGTGTTTTTATAAATTTCAATGCTATAAAATTTCTTATTTAGATCAATAACATTTACGGGTTCGAGTAAAACAAGGAACAATAGTATTAGCATTATTATCATCATAACCCTTTTTTAATTTCTGTCAACATGCAAACACATTATCAATTGTCATTGCGACTCCGCTCTTTCTCTGAAAGGGCGGAGGAAGCAATCTCACCATCCGAGATTACCGCGCCCTCTTATAATAAAATAAATGCGATTTGCTCTTTACATCTGATGAACCAAATTCTAAAACTGGTATTGTCATTTTTTCTGACAGAAGTTCAGCTATTCTTTCCTCCGGACGGTCACTTGTCCACACTTTCCTAACTTCTGCATATTGGAGTAAATAATCTATGTGCCAGAATTTTTTCTTTTTCTTTCTTAAATGCCTTGCGATTCTCTTTGCCATATTTCTTTTTGCTGAACCGACATAGAGATAGTATCCGTTTTTGAAATAGAATCTCCCCAGTTTACCAATTTTAATAGTCTTTGGTCTACCGAGATAAATTTGAAGAAGATAAGTGATCGCCAAATCAGTCGGTTATTTTTATTGAAGGTCGCAGAATAACATTACATTTTAACGATTGCGATACCATGCATTGTTTGCCAGCGTCAATTATTAAAGTGTGGATTTTGTCTTTTATGCGGGTTGTAGTGATTTCTATTACCGGTTTTAGCTCTATTTCTGAAAATGCAAAATCGCCGCCGACCATATGTGCCTTGCCTTTGGCTTTACTTTGGTAAGAAATAATATTTAAGTTATTTTTCTCAAGTAACCAGATAAAGGTAGTCATAATGCAGACCTCAATCGAGGCGACAAAGAGGTGTTCGGGACTCCAGTATTCTTTTTCACCACCGAATTCAGGCGGACAACCAATCTCAATGTCTGGCTTGCTTGAACTTCTGCATATACCTTTTTTCCTTTCTGTCCACTCGGTTTCTGTTTTAAATTCATAGATTCGTGGTTTTAAAAAGTTTTTTTCTGAGAGCCAACCAATTTGGGCTTCGGATTTTGCATCGATCTTTGGGATATAGGGCTTTATATCCAAAACAGGTGTTCCTTCGATTGCATCAAGCCCTTTTACTTTGAGGATATTCTGTTTTTTCTCGACGAGTTCAACCGCCGCGTAGGCGATAGGATTTATGCGGTGCGGCGACCTTGTAGCGAATAATCCATGTGGTTTGTCATCCCATGGTGTATTTACTGATAAGGTGAAACCCTTTGACTCGTGCAGCCAGTAAAAGATGTGAAGATGGGAAAATCCTTCTAAGTCTTTTAACCCCTGCTCATATTCCTTGAATATCTCGATCTCACACATTTCATCATCACCCTGGCGCGGTGCATCAGCTCTGGTTTTGTACGATGAATGAATAGTTCCGATGAACGTAACATCTTTTTTCATTATTTTATATTAGCCGAATAATTAAGAAAATCAAGATATCTGGTTGATCTTGTTCATTTTTTTTATTTGGTTTATCCGATTCATTAAATAACTGTAGTCGCCCAATTTACCCCGTTAGATATATGGTGGTTTTAATAGTGCGGAGTTTCGACGGAGACAGTTATCTAACGGGGTGAATCGGGCATTGATCTGCTGTCGTATCCGATAAATCGGATGACTACATACCCATATCAATAGTTGCCCAATCCTTCGACTATGTTCCCCGCGATATACTTAGGACAGGCAGGATAAATTTGTTTGTTTTACTCTGTTTAGGTGTTTAGGTATTTTGGATTTTAGGTATTTGTATTTTCTTCGTCTTGACACTGAAAGCTGAATAGCTATAATAATAGTATGAAGTTAATAACTATTATTCTAACATCAATGACTATCTCCTGTATTTCTTCATCGGCATCTGTTAAAAATAGATCAACCCTGGATGATACAGGAGCAACTAAAGAAGGAGTCAATGCAGTGGTAAATGCCAATAATCAACTTGCTTTTGAACTTTATTCTCAATTCAATGAAGAAAGCAAAGACAGCAATATTTTCTTTTCCCCTTATAGTATCTCTATCGCTTTAACCATGACTTACGAAGGTGCGAAAGGACAAACTGCTAAAGAGATGCAATCGGTTCTTCATATCCCCGAAGATGCTAATGTAAGAAGACCAAACTTTGCAAGGATATTCAATGAAATAAATAAGAAAGAAAAGAAGTACAAACTATCTACGGCAAATGCTCTTTGGGCTCAAAAAGATTACAGTTTCTTAAAAGAATACACAAATAATGTTGAAAAATATTATGGTGGCAAAGTAACTAATCTTGATTTTACCAGGGAAAGTGAAAAATCTCGTCAGATAATTAACAAATGGGTTGAAGATCAAACAAATAACAAAATCAAGGATTTGATTCCCAAGGGGGTTCTTAATGCCTATACACGTTTGGTACTTACAAACGCAATATATTTCAAAGGTACCTGGGTTAAGCAATTCGATGAGAAAGAGACCAGAGAAGATAATTTTAGAATGAGTTCTGGAAATACAGTGAAAGTTTCGATGATGAGGTTGATTGGTGATGGTGTAAAATTCAATTATGCTGAAACTGATGAAATACAGATTTTGGAAATGCCTTATCATGGTGAAGATCTGTCGATGCTTATTATTCTTCCAAGAGAAAATGATTTAGCTAATATAGAAAAATCAATTACCTTAGAAAGATTATCTAAATGGAAGAATATGCTTAATGAACAAAGAGTGGATATTTTTATCCCCAGATTTAAGTTTGAGACGAAATATTTCATGGCTAAGGCTTTAAGCAATATGGGTATGCCTACTGCATTCGGTTCGACCGCAGATTTTTCAGGAATGGATGGGACAAGAGATCTTTTTATTCAAAATGTTATTCATCAGGCATTTGTCGAAGTGAATGAAGAAGGAACCGAAGCTGCTGCAGCGACTGGTGTCGTTATGGGGTTAACATCAGTAGGCCCTAGAATCCCGATTTTTAAAGCAGATCATCCATTCATATTCATAATACAAGAAAGAGAAACAGGAAATATTTTATTCTTGGGTAGGGTTAGTGACCCAAGCAAATAAGGGGACCGGCTACTTTTTGAAAGAAAATAAATTGATAATCTGTTTTTTGTAAATGTTAATGCATTCGCTGTACATATTTCTCACAAGAAATGATCTAAAAAGTAGCCTGTCCCCTTATTCCTCCTAAACTAAACAGGATAATATTGTTTTTAATATTTACCCCGTTAGAAGTTTTTCTAAAAGGGATGAGACGGTTTTTCAATAGAAAGTCGTTTGTAATTCGGGGACTTCTAACGGGGTTTACAGAACACATTTCTCTATGGGTTAAAAATAAAGGAGGTGAACAAAAATGAGTATAACGGAAAACTATCAAAAAATAAGGGAAGAAATCCCAGAGGATATTTTAGTAATAGTAGCATCAAAAACAAGAACACCAGAGGAAATTGTAGAAGTTATAGAAGCAGGAGCTACAGATTTAGGGGAAAATTATGTTCAGGAAGCTGAAAAAATGAAGCAGGAATTAGGTGAAAAGGCAGATACTGTCAGATGGCATATGATAGGTCATTTGCAGAAAAACAAGATAAATAAAGCCCTCCCAGTTTTTGATGTAATACAGACTATAGATTCTTTGGAGAAAGCCCAAGCTATAGATAAAAGAGCAGAGCGAGCAGATAAAAGTGTAATTCCTGTTTTAGTAGAAATAAATATTGGTAGCGAGGATTCGAAGGCTGGCGTGAAGCCAGAAGAACATGAACCATTTGAAGAATACATGGAGAAATTAATCAGGGACATTTCAAGGCTTGAGCATTTAAGGGTGGAAGGCTTGATGACCATGGGTCCCAGGTTTGGAAACCCCGAGGATTCTAGAGCATATTTTAGAAGAACAAGAGAGATATTTGAAAAAATCAGAGGTCTTAATATGCTAAATGTGGATATGAAATATCTTTCCATGGGAATGACAAATTCATATAGAGTTGCAATTGAAGAAGGAAGCAATATGGTCAGGATAGGAACCGCGATATTTGGACCCCGTTAGAAATAAACCGCCCCTAGGCGGCTGCCGCTATATTCTTTGGACAGGATTGATTTCTAACGGGGTGGAGGAAAGTGGGTATCTGGGGTCAAATCTCGAAACTTGACAAAAAACCAATTCTCGTTATAATGATATCATGGTAAGAGCATTAAGAATAGAATATCCAGGTGCTTTTTATCACGTGACCTGCCGCGGCAATGGACGTACAAAGATCTTTTTTAATGATGAAGACCGACAAAGATTCCTTGTTATGCTTGAAGAGTCATTAGAAATCTATCAAGTTATTCTCAATGCTTATGTCTTGATGGATAATCATTTTCATCTGTTGGTGCAGACCGAGCGAGCTAATCTATCAGAGTTCATGCGTCGTTTTAATGTTTCTTACACGGGTTGGTTCAATTATCGGCATGGTCATTGCGGACATCTTTACCAGGGAAGATACAAGGCTTTCTTGATAGATGCAGATAATTACTTACTTGAGGTTTCCCGTTACCTTCACTTGAATAGTGTTCGGGCAAGAAGGTTGCATTCCTTGGATTATCAAACGCAGTGGCAGCATGCAAAGAAATATCAATGGAGTAGTTTGCCCGGGTATGTCAGTAAGAGGCGGGTGGTTGATTTCATTAAATACGATATGATTCTTGAGATGGTTGGTGGTCGGCGTAGGTATCAATCATTTATATTGGATGGACTAAAGCATGATATTGATAATCCTTTTGAAAAGGTGCAGAATCAGGTGATATTAGGTGATGATGAGTTTATTGCCCATATTAAGAGTGAATATACAGATGGTTCGTTACGTGAACAGCCATCGTATCGTAATTTAATGGTGGAGCTTATCGAACCAGAGGTGGTAATAGATTGTGTTGCTGAGACATTGGGTATTGAGCGAGAGGATTTACAGAAGCGTTATATTAATAGTGATGTACGTGGGATAGTGTGTGATTTGCTGCATAAATATAGTGGTTTGACTCAGGTCGAGATAGGGAAGCTATTAGGAGGTATTGATTATACCGGGGTAAGCAAGTTACGCGTTCGTTTGAGGCGGAGGATGTTAAGTGATAAGCAGGTTAGTGCGAGCTATGAAAAAGCAGAGGCAAGGCTCAAGGAATTGTCAGGTTTCGAGATTTGACCCCATATGCCTCTAATGAAGATGCCAAAGTTAAGAATGGATGAACATGAGGCTAAAATACCAATCATTCAAGGAGGAATGAGTATTGGCATTTCTTTAGCAGGTTTAGCCTCAGCTGTTGCAAAATTGGGCGCTATTGGAGTTATTGGTGCTTCTGGTATCGGTATGCTTGAACCTGAC
>JAUVZL010000025.1 GCA_030602565.1 Candidatus Stahliibacteriota bacterium | reverse complement strand
AAAGGTGAGGGGTGTATTAAATTATGAAAAAAATCACCCTCCCCCTTACCCCCTCCCGTCAAGGGAGGGGAAGTATGATGGGTTTGGATTGATGTTGATGCAGTTCAAATTTGCTATCAAAGATGTGTCCAAGTTTCTGGTCATTCCGGTAATTCTCGGAATGACGGAGTTTAATGGTGAGATTAAAATGCAGGGGAAGATAAATTGCCGCACAATAAAATAACAAGAAGAAGAAGGGACGTTTGAGATTGCTTCTCCGCCTAAGGCGGATCGCAATGACAGAGTCGCATAAATGCGACCGCTACAATCATCGAGCCTGTATTTTTTCAACAGGCTCGGAAATATACCTTGACTTTCATGCGACGCTAATTAGAATCTAATCAGGCAAAAAATGAAATTAGGTAAACATAAGGCAAAAGAAAATCTGACTAAATTAATAGAAAAATTCGAAAAAGAAAACCGGGCTGGTCGAATCAATGACTACAATGAAGAGGCGACCAAGACTGGTTTTATACAACCTTTTCTAAAGAATGTCTTGGGATGGAGCGTTTCTGACCGGGATGAAGTAAGCCCTGAAGAAAGAATTTCCCGTGGTAGGGTTGATTATGGTCTTAAAATCCAAGGACAAACCAAGCTATTCATAGAAGTCAAACCACCCAGGGCTGATCTTGATAAACACATAAAACAGGCGGTTGGCTATGGTTATAATCACAAAAGTGTGCCATTCGTCTTGCTGACGGATTTTGAGGGACTAAAACTTTTTGATGTTACGATTAAACCTGATGCAAGAAATCCTTTAAAAGGGCTCAAACTCGATTTGGATTGGAAAGAATATCTTTTAAAATTTGATAAAATCTGGCTTTTGTCTAAAGAGTCGGTTCTTAATGGTGAATTAGATAAATTGCTCCTTAAAAAACCCAAGGACAGGTTGCCGGTTGACAAGGCAATCCTTGATGATCTCAAAGGTTGGCGTGAGAAACTGGCAAAAGATATTTTCAAGAACAATCCAAATTTGTTCCATTCCCCCCCTCCTTCCCTCCCCCCACGAGTGGGGGAGGAAAAAGCCTGCCCTGCCTGTCCCGAGCGCAGGCGAGGGGAACTTGTTTCAGTGGGTGGGGGCGCTGATTATCTTAAAGAAATCACCCAGCGGATAATAGACCGCATCATGTTCATGCGTTCGTGCGAAGACCGAAAACTTATTCACAGACGTCCTTTGAGAGAATTATTTGCGGAAAGAACTGAAACCGTTGGTACGAATACAATGGTTTTCCTCGGAGAAGAATTCAAACACTATAACATTATTTTTGATAGTGACCTTTTCAGACCCCAGGATTGGGAAACAAATTTGGCAATCGATTTTAAAGTAATGAAAGATATTATCATGGATACATATAATCCTTATCAGTTTGACGTTATCCCATTAGAAGTCTTGGGTAATATGTATGAACAGTATCTTGGTTATACTATTAGATTGACTGACCATCAGGTAAAATATGAGTTAAAACCAGATGTACGAAAAGCAGGTGGTGTATATTATACACCAGAATATATTGTTGATTATATTGTGAAGAATACTGTTGGCAAATTGCTGAAGGAATTACCAGCTAATCGCTTCCTGTCATTCCGAACGAAGCGAGGAATCTCATCCAAGACTAAAAAACTGCGCATTTTAGACCCGGCCTGCGGTTCAGGTAGCTTTCTCATCAGGGCATACGAAGAAATGCTTAGATTTTATCGTTCTCAGAAGAAAAAGAAATCCACTCGTTCTCGTCATTCCTCCCACTTGCAGGGAAAGTCCACTTCTATCAATTCCCCTCCCTTGACGGGAGAGCACAACCCACAAAATTCCTCCCCCTTGAAGGAGGGAGGCTCCCCCCATATTCCCTCTCCCTTAACGGGAGAGGGTAAGGGTGAGGGTGAAAACTCTGGAGTGCAACGAGTCCTCTCGTTGCCAGACGGGGATATTGAACCGGTCTTAACCATCGAAGAAAAAAGCAAAATTCTGCAAGAACATATCTTTGGCGTGGACATAGACGAACAGGCAGTGGAAGTCACAAAACTGTCATTAATGCTCAAAATGCTCGAAGGTGAATTCGGCATCATCCCGGGACGCAATATCCTGCCCATGCTCGATAAGAACATCCGCTGCGGCAATTCATTAATCTCAGGCGACACCCTGGAACTCAAAAAATACTTTGGCGATGACTGGTACAAAGTAAAAGCCTTCAACTGGAAAGATGCATTCAGGAAGATAATGGTTGAAGAAGGTGGATTTGATGTGGTTATCGGAAATCCTCCGTATATCAAAATTCAAAAACTTCAAGAATTCCAACCGAAGGAAGTAAATTACTTAAAAGACACATATTACTCGTCTTCTGCTCATAGTGTCGACATATATGTCATATTTATTGAAAAAGCGCTGGCATTACTGTCCGAAAATGGGCTGATGGGGTATATCTGCCCACACAAGTTTTTCAACTCCAAGTATGGTGAGCACATTCGCAGTATGATATCAGAACACAAAAATATCGTTAAGGTACTAAACTTTGGCATCAACCAGGTCTTTGAGCATGCGACAACTTACACATGTCTTTTATTTCTATCCGGGAAAAAACAGACTGGTTTCCAGTACTATGAATTCAAGAATGAAGTTGCTGATCTAGAAGATGCTGTAACTGATGGAATTAAGTACTTCAACATAAACAGCAAGAAAATCCACTCCAGGAATTGGGTATTTGTCACCCCTGAATTCGACGCGTTTTTAATCAAAGTGAGAAAAGATAAGCCCGAGTTAGGCAATATCACAACAAACATCTTCCAAGGCCCAAAGTCAGGCGCAGATCCTGTATTTATCTTACGACTGCTCCAACAACGTAATAAAAGATGTATATGTTATTCATCTTCAATTGATGAGAATATAAAAATAGAAAAAGGTATTCTAAAACCTTATGTAAAAGGTAAGAATATCCGGCGATATTATATTAAGCGAAGTGATGAATATATACTTTACCCTTACGATAAGTATGGGATATTGATCCCAGAAAAAACCCTGAAAATCTCATTTCCCTTAGCGTATGAATACTTGTCTAACAAAACCAACAAGAGGATCCTTCTTGATAGGGAAAAAGGACGATTTAGAAAGATTTGGTGGTCGTATAGTAGACCGCAGAACATGAGACTACTAGATAAGAAAAAAATACTCACTCCTTTTAACGCTTTTACCGGTTCATTTGCTTTCGATGATGTCGGGGATTTCATCTTCAGTGCCGGTGTATCAGGTGCGTATGGTCTTTTGTTCCGAAATGATGTTAAGGAAAATTATAGATATTTCCTGGGTGTCTTGAACTCGATACTTATAGATAAATTCTTAAAAACTATTTCTACTGCTCTACGAGGTGGGTTTTACTCTTATGAAAACAAATACATAAAGCAACTTCCCATTAAAACCATCAATTTCTCAAACACCAACGAAAGAAAACTCCACGACAATCTTGTGGCACTGGTAGATGTGATGCTGGATTTAAATAAAAAAATTCAGTCTGCAAAAGGCAGTAGAAAAGTACAAATTCAGCGGCAAATTGAAAAAACGGACAGAGAAATTGATGATTTGGTATATGAATTGTATGGAATTACGGAGAAGGAGAGGAAGATAATTGAAGGAGGTGGATAAATGACTGTTGCAGAAATAGTCGGGATTTATGCTGCGATAATCGCAACTGTTCTGGCAATCCAAATCAATTAATATTCGATATCTCCTTTCGGCTCATATCACATCTTATTTTAAAGTCAAAACTTGCTTTTTTCGATAATTTACTTGCAAGTGAATCATCACGGTAACGATCTTATGACGCATTCACTATTTTCTCTTGACCAGTGCTTTTAATTCAATATAATGAATCATGGGCTCTTGTAAGATTGATGGTTGCCCCCATCCAGTATCTGCATATCAGGATGATGGCTGTTGTATCTTTCATACTAAGACTGGGAAGATAAAAGGCTATGATAGGGATAAACCAATATTCATCAAACCCGACGAACGAAGTAAGAAAGCACAAATAATTGTAAAAGAATTCATTCAATCATTCTCAAAAATGTTAGTTCCAAAAACAAAGGACAAATCTCAATTCGTATGCGCACGTTTTATCTTTCCAATTTTGGAGGTAAAGGAATGGCGAAAGATGTGGTCTCCCATTTCAGAACTTTCACCTAAAAAAAGACCCAAGATTAAACTTGATTTCTCGGTATCATTCACAAAAGCAATTTTTGGTGGCACTGCAGGTTTCAAGAACGCAACGTTTTGTAGAGAGACGGATTTCAGTAGCGCAAGATTTTGCGGTGAAGCGGACTTTGAGGATGTTAAATTTGTTAGTAATACGGATTTTTCAAGAGCAGAATTTGTGGGCGAAGCTAAATTCACTGATACGGAATTCAATGATAAAGCAATTTTTGCCGTAGCGAAATTTCTTGGATGTGCGAATTTTTGGGCTGCGAAATTTGATCGTGATGTAAATTTTTACGCTGCAGAATTTAATGATCCAGGACTTTTCCAGGATGTGGATTTTAGCAACGAAGCCTCTTTCATTGGAGCAAAATTTGTTAATAGAGCATCCTTCAAAAATGCAAAATTTAGCGGTAAGGCCTACTTTAACAGAGTGGAGTTTGAGAGTGATGTATTCTTTAAGAATACCAAATTTCACTGTGAAGCAACATTCATGGCTACTAATTTTGGCGGTAAAGCCATTTTTGAAGGTTTTTCGATTACTGAAAAATGCACGTTTACCGCTGCAAAATTTCATCAGGAAGCGGATTTCAGTAATGCGATTATGAAACTGGTGGATTATACACGGTGTGAAATATCATCGTTCTTGAGACTTCGACAGATTCGAAAACAGAATAATAAAGAGGATCGTGAGGTAACCAAAGAATCACCAATTATATTGCTGCGAGATTTAAGATTCTGGGAAAACGGACATATCTTGATAGAAGATATTGATATATCGAGAGTTTCCTTCTGGCAGACAAATCTCCACGTTATCCGACCAAGGGTAGATTTTATTCGTGTTAACTGGGGGACTAAAAAGTTCATCCTCGATGACATATATAATAGACCAGAATACAAAAAATGGAAAAGTGATGAATTACAGGAGAAAGAATGGAATGATATTTTTGAACCTATTGAGAAAACTGAGAATAAAGAAGAGGAAATTGAACGATGTTATAAGCAGATAAAGCTGATTTATGAAACAAGTGGATACTATCCAGATGCTGGTGAGTTCTATCTTCTTGAAATGGATGCAAGAAGGAGAAAGCCCATGGGTTTGCTCATCGAAGTACTTCACTTTCTTTATTGGTTAGTTAGTGATTATGGAGAACGTGTGGGGCGCGCATTTTTATGGTTCGTCGGTTTCTTGTTCGTATCTGCACTTTCTTTCGCTTTCGCCGGATTCGAAAAGTCAGATGAAATCTTTAAGTTACTACCACAATTTAATTTCTCACAATGGCGGACAACTATCTGCACGCTGATTAATTCTTTTATAGCAGTTGTAAATTCCATTTTCCTCAGCGGGGTGGAACCATATAGACCAGTGAATACTTGGGGCTCAGCGATTTTGGTAATAGCGAAGATTTTAGGTCTGGCAGTTCTAGCATTACTTCTTCTGGCAATAAGACGTCGTTTCCGACGTTAAACATGACAAAAGATGGTGCTTGCTTTTTGAAATACGTAGATGCTATACTGACGTTGAATAAACGAATTCAGATTGCTGAAGGTAATAAAAACAACCAAATCCAGCGGCAGATCGACCCCGTTAGAAATATCTATTGTGCTTTTGAAGTCACATCCTAAAAGAGGTGGACGTGCTGGTTTTAATAATTTCTAACGGGGTTGAAAAGACGGATAGAGAAATTGATGATTTGGTGTATAAGTTGTATGGGATTACGGAGGAGGAGAGGAAGATAATTGAAGGAATAAATCAGTCCGAGGAGGTAAAATGAATGATTTTCAAAAAACAATCGAAGAAATAAAAACACACCTTGAAAATTTAGTCAGTCCCGCTGTTTTCTTGACTCATAATAGTGACCTTGGGAATTTCTTTAATACTCTCAAAAAAATTCAATACGAGATAGATCAGTTAAAGAGTTCTGTTAAAGAACGATTGAAAAACCCTGAACCATTGATTAAATATATTGATGATAACTTGACGCCTGAAATATGGCGATCAATCAAATTACCTCCCGGTTTATTTAAAATAATAAACAATGTGCAACAACTACCCCCACTGCCAAGTATCGTTCATAAAAAATCACTTGATTTTAGTGCCGAATCTGCATGGTCATCCGTGTATTGTACCACGTTGAAATCATGGATTAAAAAAAGGAATGATATGCATAATGCAATAGAAGGTGATTTTAGAACCAAGATGGACTATTTCAGGAAAAATTTGCAGAGGATCAATAAATTAATAGCAGAACATATAGATAAAAATGGGCTAATTGATTCTACTTCAGTAGTTCATGAAACGATTCAACCAGTTGCAGATTTCTCGTTTGTACAAAATCAGCAACTACGAATGATCATAGAAAGAGACTTCAATGAAATCATAAGATGTCGTAATCTAAAATGCTATAAAGCAGCAATAATTCTATGCGGTAGTTCCATAGAAGCTTTGCTTTATGATTCTTTGGTGGCTAAAAAAGTCTTGCCCAATGATAAAAATAATGACGAACCTGATCTTTGTAAGTTAATAAATCGTGCAACATCTGCGGGTCTTATCACGAAAGGAATTAAAGAGTTTAGTCATTCGCTAAGAAATTTTAGGAACTTAGTGCATCCTATAAAAGAATTGAATGAAAAATATAAAATTGATGAGCCAGAAGCAAATGCATCGTTTGCCGTTCTCAATATGGTCATTAGAGATCTAAAAAATGGAAGTAAGATATAGCTGATAATTAATTGAGAAAACGGACAGAGAAATTGATAATTTGGTATATGAATTGTATGGGATTACAGAAGAGAAGAGAGAGGTGATTGAGGGAAAAGGATGAAAAAAAGAGAAGATCGTACCAAGGAGGAATAATAAATGACTGCTAAAGAATGGTATAATAAAGGTGTTGCACTTGCAAAAGAGGGTAAGTTTAAGAAAGCATTACAGGCATTTGAAAACGCAATCAAAATTGATCCTAAATTTGCTGAAGCCTGGCATAACAAGGGAGTTGCACTTGGGCGACTCGGCAAGCATGAGAAAGCATTACAGGCATTTGAAAACGCAATCAAGATCAATCCTAAATTTGCTCAAACCTGGCATAACAAGGGAGTTGTCCTCGGGGAACTCGGCAGGCATTATGAAGCATTACAAGCATATGAACATGCAATCAAAATTGATCCTAAAGATACTCAAACCTGGTATAATAAAGGGATTGTCCTCGGGGAACTCGGCAGGCATTATGAAGCATTACAAGCATATGAACATACAATCAAAATTGATCCTAAATTTGCTGAAGCCTGGCATAATAAGGGTGAACTCCTCTATCTTCTTGGTGCCCATAAGGCAGCCAACAAAATGGTTAATAAAGTTCTTGCTATCAACAAGAATTTTATGGAAGCTTATATGCTTAAAGGTAAAATTGAAATCAGTGCAGGAAATTTCACAGAAGCTCACAGTAACTTTATTAATGCAAAAAGAATTGGTCCCCAAAGTATACCAGCAAATTTCTGGATAATTTACTGTAAATACTTACAATTATCGCAAATTTGTCCAAAAGATGAAAAACAAAAGAGAGAAGATAGTCCTACATACCAGAAACAGATACACCTGATTATACTCGACCTTCAACGGACAATGAAAGTCTTTAAAAATAAGATTAAAGATATGTATGGTGATGAAACAATGGCTGAGATATATTACTGGCTTGGTGTTCTCTATTTCAAAATTAACGACTTAATTTCAGCAAAGGAGAATCTTGAAGAATCGCTAAAATCTAGCAAAGATTGTGCAAAGGCAAAAGAACTCCTCGACCATATATGGAACTCCAGGATACGACCTTCATGGTGGCGATGGTGGTTTTTCTCTCCTAAATATCTGAATAGATTTATTAAGCAAGTTGCTGGTGGTATTATTACAGTTCTTTTGGGAATAGAAACGATTGTTCTTTCCGTACATCCGTTTATAGAATTCATTTTTAAAGAGTTAAACTGGCAAATTGAAATAAACATAAACTGGCAATTGTATGGGTTGCTTGCAATTATTCTTGCTCTTTTGTTGTTATCCCCAATGTTACTTCGTTTCAAAGCAGGTGGAGTTGAGGTAGAACTCACCCCACCTACAGGATTGGAATTTAGTATAACCCCTGCGTTTATGGAATACCCAATCGCTAAAATGGAAGAAACAATGGTCGCCACGGATTAGGCTGCGGAAGATGAACAAAGTCAAAGGTAAACTAAAAAAACGGACAGAGAAATCGATAGTTTGAAGTATAGGAATTTAAATAATTACTTCACTTCAAACTATTAGATTCAGACAGATGAATGCGGATGCATACTGATAAGTATAACGTAGTTATCTCGGTTTATAAGTTGTATGGGATTACGGAGGAAGAGAGGGAGGTAATTGAGGGTGGGTGAAAATTGACCAGTTGACAATTGTCATTTAGTGAATATAATTACAATATGAAGAAAACAAAGCGTTTGATTAAAAGATATAGTATCACAAACGCAGCAGTTGGCATGCAATATGCAATGATGCCGATTTTTTTAGATAGAAAAGGACAATTTGTTGAAAACTGTCGTAAGTTATATATACCAGGAACTCCTCTTAATATTTCTCTCGATTTACCCGAGGGTGTTACTATTCGAGCTGAAAATCCACCAATCGAAATAAAATTTACTCCTGTTAAGACCATCATTTCTCAAACTAAATTTTTTAGTTTAAACGATTTTAAGAAATTAACCAATCAATTTTACACAAATCTGCAAGATTTTTATATAAATTGTAAGTTCGAATTCATCGGTGCAGTTATTTTTGCTGATTGCATTGCCAAGGATAAACCGCTTATTGATTTGTCAACTATTTTACCGTATTTTTCGAAGGAATTTAAGACCTATGCTGGTGATTTGAATGATATTAAAGTAACCTTTATTAAAAATAAACTTAGATACCATCTCCAATGCACAATTAAAGATAATAAAAAGGGACTCTATACTATAGCGTTGGATACGCAAATAATCAGCAATATTACTTTCAAAGAAATTATATCAATCATTGACAACAGTGAAGCTGAATTTAGTAAGGTAATGAAAAATATCGAGGTGGTTAGTAATGCTTAACACCATAGATACACCATCTTTGTTGAAAGAAAGTAGAAAGACAGGTATTGATTTAGCCATTCAACAAAACTGGTGGGAAGAGAATTTAGTCAATAAAGAAACTAAATCAATTAGTTTTTACATCCCCCAAAAAACCATCTTACCGCAGCTTACTTACCCTTACTCAAATAGTCCTTGTGAATCCACCAGTGGCAATTTATTATCTGAAACAATTATCATTAATCCACTCAAAGAATTCGTTGTGTCTTCTGAGCAACCAAACGAGATAAATTTTGCAGATATAATTCAAGCAGAAAATCAGCAAAAATTCCTTCCTAAAAAACTTGTTGGAAAGTTAAAATCTATTCTAAAGGACTTACGCAGAATGGAACCCGATTTATATAAGGCTATATTGAAGAAAAATAGAAAAGTAGATATTAATGAGATGCTTGCACTTTTAGAATTTGTTGGAGCTGAACCATTGCCAAAAAATATTGACATAGAATCGTTGTTTGCAGAAATGAAATTTGTCTCTATTGATGGCGACTAAAATTCTATTTGGTGCAGCTAGGTTAACAAGTCTTCCTGATAAGATTTATCTTGACTCAAACATCTTGCTTTCAGCATTTTTGAAAAATCACAAATTCCACCATAAAGCAAAAAGTCTTTTATTTGCGATGTTTAGTTATCATTCTGTAGCATATTTATCACCACTTTCATTAGATGAATCATGGTGGGCACTCATTAAGATTGAATACAAAAAAATATATAGAAGAGATTTTGATCAGCATTGGCTAAAAAATAATATGTATTTTATCCAAGATTGCCAAAATCTGTTGAATGCTTTTCAAGAATTCATAGATAAATATATACAGAAAAAGAAGTTTCAGATATTAGATTTAGAAAGCCGGATAATAAATAATGCTTATAGTAATTTAATAAATATCCCAATGATGCCGAGAGATTCTTTTCATTTGGCTATTTTAAGAGAAAATGGTGTAAGCACTATTGCAACAACAGATACTGATTTTGACAACATTCCTGACCAAAATCTCCAGATAATCGCTATCAGATAATTAACAAAGCATTATTGTGAAAAACCTGCTTAACTTCAATGGCAGTAAACGAGAACAAATCCAGAAACAAATTGAGAAAACTGATAGAGAAATCGATGATTTGGTGGTTCGACTTAGCTCACCAAATATTGTATAAACTGTATGGGATTACGGAGGAAGAAAGGAAGATAATTGAAGCAGCAAAATAAAGACAGAAAACACCACAAACGATGTCAAGAATATGAAATGGGGTCTAACTTTAGAAATTTATGGCAACATTGGAGTACAGTAACATGAACAATAGCGATTTAACTCCTGAGTACCTATTTTTGTTAAGCAAATTCCAAAAATTCAAAGAACCTCAAGAATTTGAAACGGAATTTTGGTGTTCCATATTAAAACAACCCACAGCCTCAATAATCGAGACGCTTCGCAATCAAGGATATCTCATAAAGGCTGATTTAAAGACTGTCTTGGAGAACAAATGCAAGATAAATGATTTGAAAGAAATGCTGAAAAACTTGGATCTAAAGCAAACAGGAAAAAAGGAAGAACTAATAGACAGATTATTGAAGAACGCTAAACAAGAGCTGTTTAAAGACTATTTAACGATAGTATTGTATAAGTGTTCCCCAAGTGGTGAAATGCGAGCCCAAAAATATGTGGAAGAGGAAAATCGGAGAAGAGAAGAAAATGAATACTTGGTCGTTAATGCATTGAAAGAACGAGAGTTCGTAAAAGCAATACGTGAGATGGTGAAATTTGAAGCCTCACAAATTATTCCAAGAGGAATGGGTATCGATTGGAAAAATTACAACCTCGAACAAATTGATGTAGAAATACTGACAAATATCTTTAAAAATAAACCGAAAATCCTGTCAGACGTCGATGATGATAAATCTGAGGTTTTAAGAATTGGCGCAAGTATGATGCATTTGTATGGCGCCGCTGCTGCTGATAAATGGTTTCCGACAAACTTTGAGACGAAGTCTCGTTTCGATAACAATACCGCAGCAAGAATGCTCTTATTTCATGTAGAATTTCTTAGAGAAAAAAATGACATCAACAATTCAATAAAATCAGGCATTGCAACAATAAAAAAAATTGCGATTATTGCAGCTAACGATTCATGTGAGGAGTGTAAGGTAATGGCGAACAAAAAGTATACTTTGAATAACATACCAGAACTACCTTACGAAAAATGCACTTGCGATTTGGGATGTCGATGTTGCATATCTCCAGTTTTTGATTGATGTTGATGCTTTTAATACACAACAACCAACCAAAAATAGTGAAAAAATCAGCCAAAAAAATCGAAAAGACGGACATGGGAACCGGTAGATTGATATATAGATTGTATGGGATTACGGAAGAGGAGAGGAAGGTGATTGAAGGATAATTAATTGGGGGATAAATCAAGAAATGATAGGTAAAACAGCTGATTGTAATATTACAGAGGTCCTGCAGACAACAAAAACACTGTTAATGCATGAAGATAACGCTTGGGCGGGTAATTTCCCCTCTCTCTGTACAGAAATTCACATTGAGGCGACTAAAAAGAGATTAAGAGATGCTCGACTAAATAGTTTGAATATGCTGACGTCATACATAAGTCAAGATATAGGGAATATTGGCGCAATCATAACTCGTTTATCATGGATGAGAGAAAAAGCTTGTCATGATGATTATTTACACAAGATGTGGATGTTTTTTGCTAGTGCTGACATTTCGCTTTTCCATATAGAAATAAAGTCAATAATGGATTATATTGCGGAAATAATAGCCGAACATGCTAACAAACGAGTGTTGCAAAAGCTTATTAAACTAAATAAGTGGTCAAATGGACCACAGGATTATAGTAAAATACAAAAGTGGTTGAATGTACCACAGAAGTTCGCTGGATTAAAACAATGGTTGAAAAAAGATGTGAGGAATAAAAGGCATCAATCTCTTGGCTCTGAGATTGCAAAAATGGTTGAAATCACTTCATGGTATGATGATATTAGCATAGTTCGAAATAAAACGGTTCATAAAGGTGGTTACAGTTTAGTTTTTCCACAACCGGAAGAGGGAATATTATTTCAAATCTATAGCGAAGGTTATGAATACCTCATAAGAAACAATTTTTACATTGTCAAAAATAATATTGCATCGTTTGAAAGGTATGCTGCTTTATACTTGTCCCATCTTTTGATTTTTTTAGAACATTTTGCAGAGCTATTAAGACACAAGCTATCATTCACTGGTGATATCAATAATGCAAAAATTTTTTTGAGCGGATTTGATATTTTAGTACAATGGATCGAGGTATCACTAGCATATGCCAAGAAGCATGGAAGAAAAAAGATTTGGAAAGAAGATATTACAAAAGGATATGAAGATACATGATAAAAAGCAATCGCCGCCTGATAAATCAAACGGCGAAAGAGCTCCTTCTGCCATAGGCAGATGAGACTATATTATTATATTGCATATTTATGAAATGTCAAGGGGTGATTTCTGGTTCATTTAATGTGGCTATTATTGATATAGATAAATGAATAAAAAATAAAAGTGAGGCAAAAATCATGAAAGATTTTAAGAATAATTTAGATAAATCGCAACCCATACAGAATGACCCAGAAACAGAGTATGAGGAACTTATGAAAATGGCTGAAAATGCAGGCATATCAGATCTAATGAAATTGTACGGTGAATATAGAAAATTATTGGATATGAGCAACGAATACTTACAACAGCTGAATCCAAAATTCTCTTTCTCCACCACAGATTCGTCCGCATAAATCCAGGGACATACAAAATGCCCGATGAATCGGGTGACTACAAAAGGAAGTATTCTATATGAGGTTCTCGACTCGCCCCGTGAAATAATAGTAACGTATTTGTGGTATGAAAAAACACGGTCTTAAACAAAAAAAAATAATTTGCTGCGAATATATAGTGTCGTATTTCACGGGGCAGGCTCGAACAGTAATATTTTCATCCCCCTCACCTCTACCCCGTGAAATACAAGATTTCTGATGGTGCTAAAACAGTGCGCTCAGTAACGAACATATTAATGGATTTATCAAGTTTCAATTACTATTATTTCACAGGGTGAATCCTCTCCTCCACCTGGGGCGGACACAGCACCAGGGGAGAGGAAGCAGGAAGGATAGAAGGTCTCCCGCATGAAGGAAAGAAGGTAATTGAAGAAATTTGTTGATGAAAATAAATTGCTGTCGCATGAATGCGACCGCTACAGATGATCTGGTCCGAAATTGTAGCGGTTTGATTTATCAAACATGTATATGAAGTGGCGTAAATCTACAAGACTAAAAAATTACAATTACAAAACCAATGGGTATTATTTCATCACTATCTGCACCGCACGCAGGAAACCTTTATTAGAACAATACAGAAAAGAGGCTGAATTGATTCTTCAGAATCTGCCGTCACGATTTACCGGCGTTAAACTTGATTTTTACAGTTTTACGCCTGACCACTTGCATGCGATATTTATCCTCAGCAATGCTAACGTGTCGGTTAGTGAAATCGTTAGGGCATATAAAGCACTCGTAACAAGAACCACAGGTTGTAAACCATTTTGGGAATGGAATTATTATGAACACATCATAAGAAATGAACGGGCGTTGTATGAAATAAGAAAATATATTCAAGAAAATCCGGAGAAAGAAAGATTAGATTTAAGAACTATCTATTGTCGCATAAATGCGACCGCTACAAATGGATGAACAAACAAGGCAATTCGTGATTACAAAAGAACAAATTCACCCCATTAGAAATTCCTGAAAGACCAGGATGTTTAAGTTTTTTTCAGAATACGATCACTGATGCTCGTGAGAGATTGCTAAGGGGGTTGAAAAAAATCGGTAGCGTTCCTATTTGTGTATAAGTTTTTTAAATTCTAGCCTTGACATAAAGAACTTTTAAATTATAATTGAAATATAAAGGGGGAATTTATGCACCATATTGTGGCAGTTAAAACAATGTCCGATTATAAAGTTTGGATAAAGTTCAGCGATGGCATTGAGGGTACTGCTGATTTAACTGATTTAGTCGGGAAGGGCATTTTTTCTAAATGGTCTGATAAAAAATATTTCAACTCAGTTTATGTGGATAAAGAAAGCCATACGATTGCCTGGCCAGGGGGAATTGATTTATGCCCAGATTCATTGTATGCAGAAATAACAGGAAAAGACATTAATTCATTATTGAAAGCAAAAATCCATAGTAGTGTATAATGCTGCAGAGAAGACAATAAATGCCTGAGATAAGCAGATTTTATGGCATCATTATTTACATATTTTACCGAGAACATCAACCACCTCATTTTCATGCCGTTTATGGCGACGAAGAAACTCTAATCGCAATAGATACTTTAGCAGTTTTAGCTGGGCATCTTTCACCAAGAGCACTAGGGCTTGCTATCGAATGGGCGACTATTCATCAAGAGGAGTTGAGAAAAGTTTGGCAGCAGGCAATGAACCACCAGAAACTTGATAAAATAAAGCCTTTGAAATAGGATTTTAAGTCCATTTAAGAAAATTAATGAGATTATGTATAGATTGTATGGGATTACGGAGGAAGAGAGGGAGGTAATTGAAGGAAATTACTGATGTCCTCGCATGATTGTCGCATGAATGCGACCACTACAACCATACTATCCTAAATCTGTAGCGGTTAAATCGTCGCATGAGTGCGACCTAAGGAACTTCTCGACAGGCTCGAAGAGTAAATGCTATTTGTGAGATTGCTTCTCCGCCTAAGGCGGATCGCAATGACAGATACGGGTTCTCGACTCGCCCTGTGAAATAATAGTAACGTATTTGTGGTATGAAAAGACACGGTCTTAAACAAAAAAAATAATTTGCTGCGAATATATAGTATCGTATTTCACGGGGCAGGCTCGAACAGTAATACTTCTATCCTCATAATGTTTTTTTCCCGATTTTAGAGAATTTACTACTTGACTTTTCTCTAATTGTTATTATAATTAATAAAAGAAAAGGAGGCTAAGATGGGGAGCATTGCCAAGAAATTGAGGGATTTGAGGATATCAAGGGAGTTGACTTTGGAACAAGCGGCAAAATTGGCGGGTTTTCGGAATTTTCAGACACTAAGTAAAATCGAGAAGGGAACGAGGAGTGTTAAAGCGGAGGAATTGGTTTCGCTTGCAAAGGCATATTCATTTGACATCAACCTTTTTCTTCTGGATGAGCCGAAACCAAGTAAAATGAGAATTTTCTGGCGGTCAGATCCCAATCCACCTGAGGATAAATCTGCTCAAGCTCAATTTACCATGTTTTTCGAACGGTATATACATCTCATTAAAATCTTAGATCTATCCACCTCTAACCTCAATCTACCTGTACAACCTATTAATGATATGAACCTTAAAAATGCGGATAGCCTCGGTGATACCTATTCTGGATTATTGAAACTTGGTGACAGACCCGCATTATCCTTGTCATCTATTCTGGAGAATGAGTATAATTTACCAATTTTCTATTTACCCTTACCTGAAGGCGCATCCGCGATATCGCTTATTGCCAATGGTAACGCAGCGATATGCGTGAATTACAGCGATGCACCCTGGCGTCAAAGATTTGATATTGCCCACGAATTATTCCATATCATATACAAGAAATCTATTTCTGATAAATGCGGAGAGAATGAAACAAATTTATTTGAAAAATGTGCAAATGCCTTTGCTTCAGCAATTTTATTGCCAAAAAATGCACTCGATAAAGAAATCGATGTGAGACGGAAAAAAGAGAAAATCGGCATCGCCAGCTTAATTGCTATGGCGTATGATTTTGGTGTATCATTATCTGCTTTGCTCTGGCGGCTCGTCAATATCAGAAGATTAAAGAAGAGTCTGGCTAAGGAAATTTTGGATTCAGGAGATATAAAAGAATACGATAAGGATCTCAGGAAAAAAGAAAGCAGGGACATCCCACATATCTCACAAAAATATGTGTGTATGGTTTTTGAGGCGGTCAATCAAGGTCAAATGTCGCAAATGCGGGCTGCTGAATATCTTGAAATACCGGTCAGTAAATTAGAAGATGTTTTTGCGAATATTGGTCTGGTTTTGAGGGAAGAATCTGATATTGAAATTACTCTTGTGTGACGCTGTCATCATAATTGATGCCCACAATTTAGGAATATGGAAGATTCTAAAGTCACATTATAGAATACATTTTGCTTCTATTGTCTTGAAAGAAGCGCAATATTTTAAAGATGACTTACAGGTGAAACATTATTTAGATCTCAAAAAAGACATAGCCAGTGGGAAAATAATTAAAATTTCAATGCCGATTGAGGAGATTCAAACAGCAATAAAGAAGGCGTGTGAGAATAGACTCGACATACAGGCAGGTGAGGCTGAATCAATTGCTGCATTATTAAAGCCCGAATATCAGAAATTGTATTTTTGTACCGCAGATAAGGCTGCAATTGCAGCAGCACATCTCTATGACGTCATGTCCCAAGTCGTGTCTTTTGAAAAATGCCTCGAAGGAGTAAAATCCTGCAAGCTGCCATATAAATTGACTGAAAAAGCAATGCAGCATTGGAAAGCAGACGCGATACAAAGAATTGGGTAAGATTGATGATTTGGTTTATAAGTTATTACTCAGAGCCCTAAATAGTTTAATCGGATACTGCCGAATGTATGTTGTCATTCCGCACTTGATGCGGAATCCAGGTTTCTGTATATTCTTTATTTTTCTGGATTCCCTGGTCGAGCCAGGGAATGACATAGGAAACCCTGCATCAGGCTACAGGGAACTATCAAATTAAGCTATTTAATGACCCCAGTAATATATGGGATTACGGAGAAGGAGAGGAAGGTAATAGAAGGAAATCACTGATGCCCTCGAATGATTGTCGCATAAATGCGACCAGTACAAATGACCTGGTCCGAAGTTGTAGCCGGTTTGATTTACCCACGCCCATCGCAGATAAGCGGGGTTCATCAAACAAACCGTCGCATAAATGCGACCGCTACAACCATACTAATCCCCCAATGCGTAGTGGTTTGATTTACCCACGCCCATCGCAGATAAGCGGGGTTCATCAAACAAATCGTCGCATGAATGCGACCGCTACCTTTCCTTCAAGGAAGAGAAGAATTATATATGTATTAGGTTAAGCCGAAGAGGCCGGAAAAGCCTAAAAAGGCAAGCGCCATCAAACCTGCAGCAATAAATGAGATTGGGTAACCTTTTATTGAAGGGTTTATCGGTGCAAGATCGAGCCGCTCCTTGATTGCGGCAAATGTAATCATAACGACCATAAATCCAAGACCTGTACCGATGGAAAAAATCGTGCTGTCTAAAAAATTAAACTTATTGTCGATAGCCAAGAAAGTAATACCGAGAATTGCACAGTTTGTAGTAATCAATGGAAGATATATACCCATTGCATTATATAATGTTCTGTAGTATTTCTTTAAAAACATCTCGACCAATTGAACCAGTGAAGCGATCGTTAAAATAAATACTGCAGTTCTTAAAAATACTAAATTGAATGGCAAAAGAACCACATTGAAAACTATCCAGGTGATCCATGAAGCAAGGGTCATAACAAATATTACTGCCATACCCATACCAGTAGCAGTTTCCACAGCAGTAGAAACACCAAAGAACGGACATAAGCCAAGAAAACGCATCAGTATGATATTATTGACCAGGAAAGCACCAAGAAATATCAAAGCAGGATCTTTCATTGTGTCTCCTTTTTGACATATTTGTTTATTAATGCCTTCATGACACCAATAACAAGGAACGCGCCAGGTGGAAGTATCATGAAGATAACCGGCGCATTCTTAAACCCTTCACCAAATATTGCCATACCCAAAAAAGTACCGTTACCAAGAATTTCTCTTATCGCACCCATGACCGTCAGTGCAAGGGTGAACCCCAAACCAACCCCAAGGCCATCAAGTGCTGAATTAATTACTGAATTTTTTGAAGCATAAGCCTCAGCCCTACCCAAGATCATACAGTTGACTACAATGAGCGGCACAAAAACACCCAGGGCACGATACAGACTTGGTTGGAATGCCTGCATAAAATAGTCAATTATCGTTACAAAAGTTGATATAATTAAAATGAAGATCGGTATCCTTACCTCATTCGGTATCCTCTTTCTCATAATCGAAATTATTATATTAGAAAAAAGGAGTACGAAGGTAGCAGCAAGTCCCATGCCAAACGCATCACGCACCGTGCCAGATACTGCCAGTGCCGGGCATAAACCAATCATCAGAACGAGAACAGCGTTTTCTTTGATCAAACCGCGGGTGAAAATTTGCGACTTCTTCATTTTAGATAATCCTTATAGCATTCGACTTTTTCTTTTACGCCATTGATCAATGCCTTAGAAGAAACTGTTGCGCCGGTTATCGCATCAGGTATTTTCTCTTTGAAAGAATCAAGAAATTCCTTACTTCTTATAACCTCACCAATACCCGGGGTCTCGTTTGAATAGAGTATTTCAACGCCGGTTATTTGTCCTTTCATGGTTACGCCAACAATAAATTCAATCTGGTCCGCATATCCCTGGGTTGTTGCGATAAAAACAATACCGATAGTATCGCTCTCCCCGAGTGCATACCAGAGCGTATCTGGTATAATCTCAATGAAGTCTTGGGCATCAGGGAACACGCAACGCTTGTCAAGTGGTGGACATAAGTAACTGGCGAATTGCTCAATACCCTGTTTTATCCCATTACACACGGCGCGCGATGAGATTGTTGCGGCAGTTATCGCGTCAATCTCGCCGCCATCCCTTTTTAGAAGAACATTATCAAGGGTTTTGCCAATAAACTGCTCTCGAAAGTCAAGCTCAATAATCTTGACGCCTAAGCCCGGTGTCTCCTTGAGTCCTTCAGCGGCACTGGCAATCCTAATACCAGTGATTTTTCCTTCTAGATCAAGACCCACCATAAGTGGGATGGGACCACTATAGCCCTGTGGAAAGACGCGGAAAACAATACCCACAACATTTTGCGTGGAGTCAATAGCCTTCCACACGGTATCTGGTACTACTGGAGTAAATATTTCAGCGATTATTACTTCTTTTAGACCGGCAAGGGTCAATTCTTTTTGGGTTTCTTCAATACGCGGTGCAGTATACGAGTATACAAAAGACAAAATGACTGAACAAACGAGCGCAACAATAAAAAGTGTTACCACTATGGATCTGGCACTGGTCATGATTTCACCCCCTTCTTCTGTTCACCCACCAAAAATCCTTTCTTTTGTGAATCGATCAATTACCGGTGTAAACACATTCATGAGAAGGATTGAATAAGACACACCCTCAGGATAACCTCCCCATATCCGTATGACTGCGGTAAGGACTCCGCAGCCAATGCCGAAGATCCACCGTCCTTTCTTGGTTATCGGCGAAGTTACCCAATCAGTTGCCATGAAAAAGGCACCAAGAAATAAACCACCTGAGAAAAGATGGAATGGTAAGTTCGCCTTAGTGGGCAGGATAAGCGCAAGCACACCAAAACTCACCAAATATCCCGTAACAATGCGATAGTCCACGATACCGACGATTATCAAGAATAAACCGCCAATAAGCAAAAGGAGCGCTGATGTTTCACCTAGGCACCCTCCAACTTTGCCAATAAAAAGGTTCTTTATCGTTGACATTTCATTGAGTCGCTGAATAATGATTTCTGGCGGACCGAAATTTGCCGGGTTTTTAAGCAGGGTTAAAGGCGTAGCGCTCGTGATACTATCAATACCTGATAAGGTACTGCCCGTAGGCACCAGCCACGCCTTGGTCATAAAAGACGGCCACGAAGTCATTAAGAACGCGCGGCCAGCAAGTGCTGGATTGATGAAATTGTAACCCAGACCACCGAAAAGCTGCTTGGCAAAAACAATTGCAAAAACGCTACCGACAACTGGCAGCCAGAGCGGTACGCCAGGTGGAAGATTAAAGGCTAGCAATATGCCAGTGAGCGCTGCGCTGCCATCATCTAAGGTAATCTTCTTTCCCAACATCCTTTGCATAACTGCTTCACTAATCATGCAGGAGACAATACTCATGACTGTTATGAGCAAAGCGCGCCAGCCAAATATATAGACGCTGAACACCCAGGCTGGCAAAAGGGCAAGGATAACCGCCTTCATTGCCAATGAAATATCGAGTCTACCTCTGATATGGGGTGACGCAGAAACAATCAACAAATCTTTCATTTGTTTGATAATCTCCAGACCTCACTCTTGCCATATTTCAGATAGTGCACAAGCGGTATCTTCGAAGGACAAGCATAAGCACAACAGCCACATTCGATACAATCAAGCACACCATACTCCTTTGATGCTAGAAATTTTTTGTTCTGGACGAGTTTGTAGATCTCGGTCGGCATCAGTCCCATGGGGCATACATCAATGCAACTAGCGCAGCGTACACATGGTCCCTCCTCATAAATACTAGCCTCTTTAGTAACTAAGATACCTGAGGTGCCCTTTATTACAGGTACATCCTCAGCATATTGGGAAATCCCCATCATTGGCCCGCCAAAAATAATCTGTTTGGGTTGATCGACAAAACCACCGCAGAAGTTAATCACCTCAATTATCGGCGTACCGATTCTAACGAGCAAATTCTTGGATTGGTTAACCCCATTACCCGTTACAGTCACGATCCGATCGATCAATGGTTTCCTGAACTTTACTGCCTGAAATGTAGCATAACACGTACCCACATTCTGCACCACACAGCCCACATCCATGGGCAATCCTCCTCTGGGTACAGTACGATTGAGCACCGCTTTTATTAGCTGTTTTTCAGCACCCTGGGGATATTTTGTGTTTAATACCCTAACTTCTTCATTTTCACGGGCAAAAATCTTGGCTGCATCTTTTTTATTATCTTCGACACAGAATATTAAATGTTCAGCATTGAGAATTTTTTGAAACAATTTGGCACCTTCAATAACTCCAACTGGGTACTCAAGCATCAACCTATGGTCAGCAGTTAGCCTCGGTTCACATTCACAACCATTGATAAGCAAATAATCGATTGGCTTGTCTGGAGGTGGTGACAGTTTTACGTGCGTCGGAAATGCTGCACCACCCAGACCCACGATACCAGCATCTTTAATAATACTGAGGAGCTCTTCTTTTGAAAGATTTTCATGGTCATGTTTTTCTTTAACACCTGAAGCCCAGTCTTCTGTTTCGTCTGATTCAATGATGCAGCATTGGGATGAACCTAAAACAGGATGCGCATGTTGCTTAATATCCAATACTTTACCTGAAATGCTGGCATGGGTTGAAGCAGAAATGAAACCTTCAC
Source organism: Candidatus Stahliibacteriota bacterium (assembly GCA_030602565.1). Lineage (GTDB taxonomy): Bacteria > Hydrothermota > Tepidihabitantia > SM23-42 > SM23-42 > JAUVZL01. The sequence continues at coordinate 15,413 of JAUVZL010000025.1, read as the reverse complement.
TTTCGCCAATTTTCGTACCGATTTTCACAAGGTCACCCTTTTGTACAAGGGGTTTAGCTGGCTTGCCAGTATGTTGAGCAAATGGTATGTATACCCGCTTCGGCGCTGGCATGACTTCAATAGCAAGGCTTTCAGTAAGTTTGTTTTCTGGAAGATGGATACCACCGACAAACCCTTTTGACATGGGGTTTAGTATAGTCATTTTCCTCAATCAGTCAAGCTTTCTACAAAACCCAGCTAAAGTCACCCCTTGACACCAGTTCAGAAGCAGCTATACTTAAGTATGAAAAAGCAGCGGAGTCAGAAAATCAACCTCGATGAAATCATCCGCTGTTTGAGTATTGTTGCCCAAACCCTGCATGAAAATCCAAAACAAGCGCTAAAAGATTTAAGAAATATCGGCGGGGAAATAGACCGTAAAATCCCCTACCGTGACGGCCACAGCATTAGGGTAACTGACTATTGCTTGAACATTGCTGATGACCTTGGTTTTTCTGAAAAGGAGAAGGTTGTCTTAGAGGTCGCCGCACTCTTGCATGATTTTGGGAAGATCGGAATTGACGAGAACATATTACTTAAACCAGAAGCACTGACCAGCGATGAAAGGAACGAAATTACAATGCATGTAATGAGGGGTTATTACATGCTCGCTGGTTTTAATGAACTCATTGAAGCACTTGAGGGGATCAAAACCCACCATGAATACTATGATGGGTCTGGGTATCCTGAGGGTCTAGCCAAAGGAGACATCCCGCTTATCGGTAGGATCATTGCAGTAGCTGATGCTTTTGATGCCATGACCTCAGAACGGCCTTATCGAAAGGCACTGACTAAACAAGCAGCAATCGAGGAGTTGAAGCGTGCTTCAGGCAGTCAGTTTGACCCAGCAATCGTAAAAATATTCTTAAAACTATTAGCTCAAAAAGACAAAAGAAATAGAAAATAACGCCGTATCAAATAGTACGTGTTTTATTTTTTTATATATTTGGTGTTAGAATGCTAAGGCGCAAGGATATAGCCAGTAAAGGTAAGAACTGCGTTACCACCCACTCTTACTCTCAATATCTGGTCTCGCGTAGTTTCAACATGGACATAAACCCTACCTTTTCTCCCCTGCAAATAGCCCTGCTCTATAATAATTCGCGTAAAATTGGTCGGCGTGACTACCTTCTGGCGAATCATGTAACAAGCAAGGCTGCCGGCTGATGCACCAGAAATAGGGTCTTCATTGATACCTAATGAAGGAGCAAAATGGCGCATAAAGGCATCATCGCCAGCATCAAAGGTTTCTTGGCAGAAGACAATTACGCCATGTATACCAAGACGAGTACATACACTGTCCATTACTGAAAAATTCGGATTAAGTCTTTGCATATCGTTTAATGATTTCACAGGTACGATTAGATCATAAAAACCCACCGAAATAATATCAAAAGGTAGCCCGACAGACGTAAGGTCATCAGGCGTAAGGCCCAAGAACTTAGCAACGGCGACTGGGTTGACCACTGGTTCCATGTAATTTGGTTTGGTCAAAAGCACGGTTGCCCGCATGATTCTATCACCTTTCACTCTCAAGTCCACCTGTTGAATACCGACTTTGGTTCTTTGCCGAACCGTTGTTTTAGGTTCTTTTACGGACAGTATATTTTCGCCACTGAGAGCAAAGTACGTTGCGATAGTTGTATGACCAGAGAAGTTAACCTCGCCACTACCTGTAAAGAAACGGAGGTAAATATCAGCTTCTTTGGTTTGTTCAGGTAAGACAAAACCGGTATCTGTCAAGGGGTTAAGATCTTTGGCTATCTTGCGCATGGTCTCATCAGCCATGCCGCTTGACGACAATACAATCCATGCAGGATTGCCTCCGTATGGTATTGAGGTGAATACGCTCATCCTCTTTGCTTTAATCCACTCTGCCATATATTAAAATTCTATATACATTTTTAGTATTGTCAAGACGGACGGACGGCAGGCAAAAGAGATTGGACTGAGAATTAAAAAAGGGACGTCTTGGTCATTTGGATTTTGATATTCGATATTGTTCACCCTGTGGAATATTTATTATTTATTCCACGGGGTAAAGAATTTGGGGTTTGGAATTTGGCTGAGTCGAGCGAAGCCTATTCAACACATTTATGGCGCTTCAGTCGTCTTTTCAAGGAGAAAATTCGATAAAAAAACATTGTTTTCAATTTCCAAAAACCTGGTCAGGGATTTTTTGTCTTGCCAGATTTCGTAAATCAGAAGTCGGGTTTCTGGACCCACTTGTTTCACAAAACTGAACAGTTGTTCTTCAGTTATGTCAAGCTGGCATAGAATTTTCAGGATATAGTAATCTTTCAAGGTATTCTTGCCAATCAGTCCAATTAGGGGTTTGCTCGCTGCCTGCCCGATATTTACCAAGCCTTGAACTGCCGCATACCTGACTCCATAATAGCTGTCATCAAGTCCCTCGATTAAATAATCAAGGTCATCAGTCGTGGCTATTTGGCTCAGCGCATAATAGGCAGATTTCCTGACCACCTGAATTGAATCATTGAGTCCCTGAACAATAAACAGTAGGGCTTTTCTGGATTTCGCTTTTCCTAACGCGGTGAAAGCACCTGACCTTATCTGCCACTGCTCATCATCAATGAATTGTGACACCGGTTCAACAATCTTATCACTGCCGATCTCGCCCAAGACCCATAGTGACTGCTTGAGACTGCGCGACTCCTCATCACTACCCCGGTATGTGATATTGCTGACAATATCGTCAATTGCAGACTCGCCAATCTTCTTGAAAATATCTTTCATTCGGTGGCGTTCTCTTGCTCCCTTAGTATCGAACTTTGATACCAAAAATGCGATCGTCGTATCAGCATCTAAGGAATCTTTACCCAATTCCACAAGCAGTGCAAAGGCTGATTCTTGTTCTGCCTGGAACTGCACAAGTGAGGTTGTAGCTATACCATATAAATCCTCAAAATCAATATCCTGACTCAAAGCAAATAATAATAGAATCATATTATGCCACCTGTGTAATCTGGGTCATTCCCAATCAATACCAATACCATATTCACCTTTTTTCCAGAGGCTTGCATCCTTACCAGAATAGTAAGCGTCTTTTCCCTTGATGTCTATGAGTACACCGATGCTGCCGTATTCTCTGCGGAAATTCCCATAACCCTGAGTATTATGTGCGCGTTTCACAGAATATGCATCATCACCTGATTCGTCAATGAGCAAACCCACACCATTGGCATTGCCTGCTCCCTGACTCAGGTCAAAAGCCACATAAGAATCATCTCCTTTAATATCGTATAATATACCTAATGCGAGATCGTGTCCACATCCCTGTGACACGCCTTTGGCTACATAGTTGTCATCTCCAGACATATCAATCAAAGCACCGAGCGCAATGTGTACACCTGAACCTTGCGCATACTGGTAGGCGATATATGAATCATTACCTGCATCATCAACAATCGCACCGATGCCATACCAGTAGCTCGCCCCCTGGGCAAATATGTCTGCAATGTAGTAGTCATTGCCCCTGCCTTCAAGAATCATTCCAATACCAGCTGACAGATCAGGTCTAAAACCGATTGAAAAACCCTGGGATAAAGACAAGTAGTGATCAAGATACCGTATTTCATCCGTGTATTTCTCAAGCACTATGTATCGGTCATTACCGGTTTTATCACCAAGGATACCAATGCCATATGTTGAAGCAAAACCCTGTGCATAAAGGGCGCCTTGATACAGGTCATTGCCATCTTCGTCCCTCAGCACACCGATGCCAAAACCTCCTGCACCCTGGGTAAAGGTATCGCCATAATAGGCGTCATTACCCATTTTATCAATCAATAACCCGGCGCCAAAAACGCCGCAACCAAGTGAAAAACTTTTTGCTCGATATATATCATTGCCCTGCTCATCGATCAAAATCGAAACACCAAAATGACCGCACGCAATAGCATAATTGTCACCTTCATATTGGTCATTGCCGGCGCGGTCTATGATTAGATGCACCTTATCTGTCGGCGCACCGAACCTGTAGATATCATCACCACCAAGATCAATTATCACGGCAAAATCTCTCGAGTATACGTTCTTTCCAGTATCTGCCACAACGATCTCGCCGAATTCATATCGCTTATAAAAGACCACATTCCCTTCAATACCTACAACACTCTGGTGCTGTCTATCGATTCCTTCAATCCACTTCTGATAACTTAACGCCGCACAAAGAAGATATGCTTGAGCAGTAAAGAGTTTCTCATAATCAACTTTTCCGGCGTGCTCCTTTAGATAATTCACCAATGAATCATTCTGTTCGGTGTCCTCTCTTTCCTGTTCAATTGAGCTTGTCAGTTCAGGAGAAAATACGCTTAACTCTTCAAAAACCCCACTGAGTTCAACCGGTGTTTTTTCAAATGCGTTATTGATTAAGCCGTAGCATTTTCTTAGGGCGGTTTCAAAATCGGTTTGCCGGTAACTGACTTTGAAATCGTACAAACCAATCAGTTCATCCAAGATCTTCTCTTCAGAGGATGTCCAAAAGAGCGTATCCATATCAATCAGGAAATCTATTGTGCCAAGTGGATTGACAAGCAACTCGTCAACTATTGCAAAGCGATACTCATCACGTATTGTATAGTCATCCCTGAATGTAATGTCTTGCCTGGTCAATCCGATATAAACAAGCGATGAATCAACATATGCGGACCAAGCTTGCATTAAGAGAAACAACACTAACATATTTGAATTATAGTAAAATCCCCGTGTAAATCAAGCATGTTCATGGATATCTTCTTATCCCATTTTTGCTCAAATTTTTAATTTGACTGCAAAAACGAGGATCCCGCACTTTCAGTGAAAGTGCGGGACTTCCCACTTATCTATTACCATTCTGGTCCAATGGTTAGGTAATACTTCCAATCGTCGGTAAAGTCCTGGAAATTATATGCCCGACCAATATCAAATTTGAATATCATATACATAAACGTCATCCGCACACCCGCGCCAAAACCCATTTTAAGGTCTTCAAGGTGAAAACCATTATCTGTGCTGTAGACTTCAAAGGAATCTGAGTAAATGCCGCCAAAATCAGCGTACAAAACACCACGAATATCCCTGAATTCAATGGGCAAAGGAAACGAAATTTTGAGTCGGTCAATAAATGGAAAACGGTACTCGAGGTTGAGAAAACCCAGTTTTGACCCGGCAAGTGCATAGGAATCATAACCGCGCAAAGAATGCTGACCACCTATTGACCATTGATCAGGGTCTGGACCAAAGCTGGAGGCGAGAACTAAACGGGTGGCAAAACTTGCTCGGGGTGAAAGACCGAAATACCTGCGGTAGTCAAAGATCAAGCTTCTTGTGTCGAAATCGCTAAACAGTGTCGTATACCCCTCAAGTCTTACGCGGCGCCCACTGTGCGGACCGATTCTTCCCCATCTTATATTATCGAAGACAAAAGCAAGGTTTGGATAGAACATATTATAACTGGAATCACGATAAGTATCTGAGCTGTATATCGGTGGCACAAAGAAATCATACCACCTGGTCTCGTAGATCTTATAGGCGTAAGCGCCTAATTCAGCACGGAAGAACCGACTGAACGGATATTGAACAATACCACCACCGCCTAGATAGCGCCAAATAAAAAGGTCATCATACTCCCGAAAGTAATTCAAGTACTGGAACAAGGTGAAACCAAAATCGCTCCGTTTCCTAAGATACCAGTAGCTCAGAAAGATATCAGAACTCGTAAGGCTGCCGTAGAAATTCGAAGCAATTAGAATCCGGTGATTACCCAGAATATCACTCAAGGCAATCTCGCCGAGCCCAGAAAATCCAATTATTGAATAGTATGAAGCACTCGCCACAAAATAGTCAAAGGTAAACTTTGGGGTGTACTTCCTGACCCGCGCCGTCTCCAGCTCAGTTTCTTCATAAGTATTGGATACAGCAGCCGGTTCAGGTGTTTGCGCGTCTAACATTTTGGTCAACGGGTTTTTTACGACACAAATATCATAGCCGTAATCATTGAGATATGAAAAGGCAATTTTCTTACCGTCTTTTGAAATTGATGGATAATATATGCCGGTAAGGATGCTCGTTTTCTTTATTATGCGTGCGCTATCACACGAATACCAGTACATATTGAATGCCGTGTCATAATCAGCAGTAAAATACAAACCACCCTCGTTGTCAAAGATTGGCGATGCAACATAAGTGGTGCGCGGCGTCAAACGTGATATCACCCCTTTTTGATTAAAAAACACAGCATAATTGCCGTATCTGTATTCAGCAGTGGAATCAGGACGGTCACTAACAAATGCGACGATGCCTTCTGAAGAAACACACGGATACTTATCAGTGTAAATATCATTGGTTATATTCTCAACTGTACCAGACATTATGTCCAAAATAAAGATATCAGTGTATCCGTCTTTAACCCCAGAAAATACTATTTCATCGCCGTTCGGAGCGAATTTCGGAGAATAGATACCATCAAGCCCAAAATCCATTCTCTTAGAAACCTTGCCGTTTACCGCATCTATAATATAAAGAACATCAGTGCCCTTTGACTTTGCAGCGAATGTAATAAACCGGTCATCCGGTGACCATGACAAACCACCCTGGTATAGATGCAGACCTTCGTAGCCTGATGAATATTGAGCCTTCACCAGTTTCTTCAGAAGTTGACCATCAATGCTCGAGATCACGATTAGTTCAGCAACACCTGATCGATCGCTTATAAAAGCTATTTTATCGCCGCGCGACGAAATAGCGGTCGAGGTATTATAAATCGTCTTCGTTTTTTTATGATCAAAGACGATACGCGCGAAATCATGAAAATTTTCTTGCAACTCAACTTTGGGAAAGTACTGCATCTGATAATACCTCATCCACTCATCATTGAAATCGTCAATCGTAACACCGAATAAATGAATAAAAGTTTCTTTCAGGCTTTTTTTGGATTTCACGAGGTGGAGGAACTCACCAACTTTTTGCCGTCCGTATTTTTCGGCGATATATCTATAAAAAGCTTGCCCCTCTTTATATATAACAAAACCGCCGTAGCTTCCCAAGGCAGATAAGGGGATTACGTTATTGTTCATGACCAGATCGCGCATAAAAATGTCAGTCTCAGGATCCCACCCCAATGATGAGAATTCTGCATGACCCTCCATGACCCAAAGAGGTACTGAGTAGAAAATGTCGCCGGAGAATAATGCTTCCATTTTGGTCGGAAAGAATATGACAAACTGGAAAACATGGCTTAATTCGTGGACCAAAACATGACGGAATTCCTCATAGTCGCCGGTAAATGGAACGACCATGCGGTTTTTCAATATCTCGGTAAACCCCCCAACTGCTTCTTCGATCAACTCAAGGGTGATATTTGTCTGCGAAAAATCATTTGGCGAGTTATAGATTATCGCCGGGATGGTGAAATCAACTTCCACACCAAGGTCTTCAGTGAACATATCATACCCGTCTTCAAGAATTTCCTCGGCAAAAGCAGCAAGCTCTTCCCCACCTTCGGCAAAGTATATATTGAAATGTTCGGTTTCAAGAACCTTAAAGTGGTAATCCTTGTACTGGATTTTGTTCTGACCATAATATTGTGAAAATAAGATTAAACTTATTATTGCAAGGTTTGTCATAGTCCATTATACATGAAACAGGTAACGATGTCAATCTGTTTATCCCGCACCTTTATTGACTCGCTTTAGCAAATCTATATAATTATATATGCACTTTTTCATTAGCGACGCGCATATCAGAACCGATGAAAGCTATCGGGCGAGAATGCTAACAAGGTTTCTCCATGAAAATAAAGCAAAGATGACCGACCTTTATATCCTTGGCGACCTTTTTGAATTCTGGTTTGAATACAATATAGTTTTCCCCAAAGACTACTTCAAAACTCTGGCTACTCTGTACAACCTGATTCAGGACGGCAAGACGGTCCATTATATAATGGGAAATCATGAAGTCATGATTGGTCGATTTCTTAAGAATTTTGGCTTTGTGGTCCATCCAGAACAGACCACCGTTAACATTGATGGTAAAACTGTCTACCTTGCCCACGGTAACAAAATCGACCGCAGGCTCTGGACAAGCCTCTGGGAAAAATTACTGACCTCAAAAATTAACCATGCGCTTTATCGGCTCATCCACCCGGATATCGGTGTCTTCCTTGCTCAGGGCATTGCTTATCTTTCGCGCAAACAGCGGCGTAATCCGAATTTGCCAAAGATGTTTGAAGACCATGCCCGAGCAATATTAAAAAAAGCTGATATCGCGATCCTTGCTCATTCTCACATCCCTGATTTCAAAGAATACCCGGGCAATAAATTCTATCTTAATATCGGTGATTGGGTCAGCAATTTTTCCTACGGCGTGATCGATAAGGGAAAAGTCAGCCTCAAATACTACCGACGATAACTAGCCGCTCGATTTAGATTGTCATACTCAGTGTTTTGCGCAATCGATACCAGAATGAAGTTACTGATTTGATTTTCTTGGTATTCTTTTCTGCAGCAGCGCGACCGGCTTTAACCAATTCATCAATAGCTGAAAAATCAGCCCAGTGAAACCCGTTAACATCTGGGGCAATAACAAGATCAGCGGGTTCGAGAATTTTCTGGTCAAGGTAAAAGCGCACAAAGGATTGGGCACGGTGGCTAATCTGAAACCCGGTATCAGGGTCACCCTTGAATTTCGGTTGGCTACCAAGATAGCTTGCCATTACTATTCGGGCACCGAGTTTCATCACCGGTGTCACCGGGATATTATCAATCACACCCCCGTCTACAAGGATACGTTCGTCTTTAGCAAAAGGTGGAAAAATCCCTGGTATTGCACAACTCGACCATACTGCTTCAGCCAGCGAGCCGGTTTTGAAAATAATCTCCTCACCTGACTGGATATCCAGGGCATTACATGTGAAGGTTATTTTGCAATCCCCGAATGTCTTGTCTTCAAATAGGTCCTGAAACATCTTCCTGGCTGCCTCGGTTTTAATATGCGATTTCTTAAAGAGCAACCGACCGATATAGAATTTTTCAAAAACCTCTTTTTTGAAACGTTCCAAGATATTATCCGTGTCTTTGTAAAACTCATCCAATCCGAAATTCTTGAATTCTTTGGATTGAATCATGCGTATGGCTCGTTCTTTTAATCCTTTAGCTGTACCATTCAACGCATACATACCGCCGATCATAGAACCGATTGAAGTACCCGCCACGAAACGTGGTTTTATACCGAGTTCTTCAAGAACTTCGAGGACACCGATATGCGCCAGCCCCTTGGCCCCACCGCCGCCCAATGCAATACCAATGGTCATGATGAAAGACTATCAGAAAAACGGGGCATCAGGTTGTGGCTATGAGTGCAACTACATTTTACCGTATTCACCTGATCCCCTGATATCCTGATTCCCTGATCTTTCCATAGTGCGTGCCACGACAACCTTATTACGTCCTGTTTGTTTTGCTCGATACATAGCATTATCTGCTTTTTCGATCAATTCTTCTCTGGTCTTAGCATCACCTGGATAATGTGCAACGCCGACACTGATGGTTATCTGTATTTCAACATCATTGAATTTGATTTTCGACTTTGAGATATGCGCTCTTATGCGTACTGCTTGATCAATGCCTTTTTTCAACGAAGTATTGGAAAGAACTATGGTAAATTCCTCACCGCCGTACCGGGCAGCAATACCAGTATGCGATATTAGATTAGCAAGGAATTTAATGACTCTATCGCCCGCCTGATGTCCGTAGGTATCATTAACTTTCTTAAAGTGGTCGATATCAAACATTAACAGCACCACCTCTTTTTTCTCAGCGATTTCTTTCTGAAGAAACTCTTGAAATTGCCGGTGATTAAACAATCCGGTGAGGCCATCCCGAGCTGCCTTTTCTTTTTCCTGCTGATGGTGGATCGCTCTTTGCCACACCAAACTCAAATGAGAGGCAAGAAGATTAACTGGCTCAACATCATCCTCATTGAATTTCTTCTTCTTGTGGTCCTCACACCATATTACGCCAAGCAGAGCTTCATCCTGGGTAATTGGAACCCCGATGAACGAAAGATTTCTGGTTTTCTCGCTCCTTTTAAAGACAACTAAATTGCCTTCACTTAGGTCTTCTTTTATTATATAATTTCGGTGCCGGACAATGAAACCGATGAGTCCATCATCCAAAGGAAATTCGGTATTCTCCTTAATATAGGTAGACTTTATTACTCTACCATACTCATTCAGTTCATCAATCTCAGCGATTGAGACATCATTACAATCAAGGACTTCTCTGAACGAACTCACCGCATTGGGCAGTATTTTCTCGAGATCCAATCCTCTATGTAGTCTTTTGGCAAATGCCACAAGTGCATGGAGATCTTTGGATTTACGATACTGCCTTTCATACAACCGCAGCATAGCCAGGAAATAACCCGCTGCCCTTACTGCCTCATCGAATAACTCCTTGTCTTTTTCATCAAATTGTTCGCCTTTACGATCAATAACCAAAACACCCTCAATCTTCTCCAAAAGAACGATTGGAGCAATCATCACTGAATCGATCTTCAATTCGCCTTTATAATAACCGAGTTCGTCTGGGTTCTGAACAAATTCCTTTATTAAAATAGACTTCCTGGAATCTATGATCTGTTTGTAGATACCTCCTTTAAGACTGACCACAGAGCCTGGACAAAAGAGCTCGGAACGCGAAAAACCCTGAACCAGCACGAGGTTATGTTCACTGTGTGAGAAAAAAGCCGTTGTGTTGGCATCAAAGAAGTTATGTATAAGCTTAACATAGTAAAGGAGCGGTCTTTCAACACCACTGTGTCGGTCAATATCCCCAAGTGAAGTCAATATTTCTTGGGATTCAAAGTCAGCCGGTCGAAAGAATTCATCACGTGCCTCATATTTTACTAAGGATTTTTTCAAGAACGCTTCATTTTCTGAATAATTTCTTATTAACACACCGATAATGATGATTACAACTGCAAACAAAACAAGACGTAAGATTATTATCTCATGGCTAAAGACCGACGCAATGGTTTCAACTACAAGCAGGCATAAAGCAATTATCCAGTAATTAGAGTATTTTTCTTTATACCCTATTATCGGAAGGATGATCGCATAAGCCATAAAGAGCGGCGAATTTAAGCCACCGGTCAGCTGAACCGAGAGATTTACAAGGATCGCGCCGATCGTAGTGTGGACCAGCTCAACTTTCTTCTGACACGCATAGAATAAATAGAAAAGTGCGATCGCGACCGGCAATACGTAAAGCAAATACCCTGGCAACTGCAGTCTCAGCACACCAATGCTGCTAATAACTGCATAGACAATTGCGCTGAGATAGAATATTTTTATTCTCATTCTATAGTTACTGGTGGCTTTGAAGTTATATCGAGGACAACACGATTTATCCCTGCAACTTCATATAACGGCTATCATTTTACGTTCATCACGCGATTTTTTCCAAAGCTTTTAAGGCGAGCTTCCTCAAATATTTGTCTTCCGCATGCGCCAGTTCCTGGAGCGTTGGTTTTAGATCCTGAGATCGCATTTTCATCAGGGTTGCAATACCGAGTTCTTTCAAACTGCGCGCCACTGAATCACTTCGCTTCTGTAATAATAACAATATATCCTTGATCCATGGACCAGCTTCAAATAATGTTTTATCTTCGATGATCTTCAGAACTTCAATATAAACCTCATCGCCAGTGTCTTTAAAACGCGGGAGTAGTTTAACAAACTCCTCAGAGGTCAACTTCTTTTTCAAACCTCTCAGAGCCTCAGCCTGAACTTCGACTGACATATCATGTAAGGCTTTGAGCAACCCCTCAGTATACTCAAGACGCGTAAAGGTTTTCACTAACTCAAGGCGGACGCGGTAGTCCTCGTCCTCCAGAAGGGGTTCGAGTTGCTCAGTGATTGATGGGGTCCCGATCTCGCTGAGAATAGTAAGGATATTTCTCCGCAAATACCACTCGCGAGCACCTAAATTCTTGAGCAGGATTGTGATGCTCTTCTCGCCGACATTTTTCATGATATCAACGAGTCTCATGCGTATATTATAATCTTCGACATCCCGTAGGGTCACAATCGCCTGGTTTACTGCAGCCGCACCGAATTTCACGATCGCTGTTCGCACCTCAGGATAGATACCACTCTCCCATACCATGGAAAAAAGTAGCGACAAACCAAGCGGGTGACCGGTTTCGCCTAAGAAATGAATCATTTTCATCTTGAATGCAGGAGATATCTCTTCTCTTGATAAAATCGTGTTAAGTGGTTCGAGGATTTTGGTGCAAAAATCCTTCTGGTGATGCTCTCTGCATACTTGATACAAGAAACCCACGTCATCAAAAACCCGTTCAATAACTTCTACTACCGGCTCCTGTTCGAGCCCCGCAGAAATTCTTAAGATAATGGTTTTCCCGATATCATAGCTACCTTGTCCAACAAATCTATTTCCCAATAGTGCTAAGGACCTCAATGCTGTCTCTCGTGTTGCAACATTTTCCGAATCCAGCATCGCGAAATAAGGTTCCACCGTCATACGCAGGTCGTCCTCGGTCACGACCGAGGCGAGTTTGTCACTCAATAACAACTTCACACCGGCGTGTGCAAGCTGTTCAAAAATCTTCGGCATAGTATCTTTTAAGACGGGCACCATCCTGGCGAGTTTATCTTCATCCATCGTGCGCAGTAGTTTGTGTATATTCGCTTCTTTGTTGCGTTCAACCCAATCAGTTATCACATCAACCAAGAAATCATTTTTTGCTCCGGAGAGAAGATTTAGCAAGAATGGCTGCATATCCATATTCTGGAAGAGCTTCAGCCGCTGCTGGGGAGGCATAAGTTGGAGGATTTCAGCTACGTTCTTGCTATATGCCTGCCGGGATTCTTCAGGTGTGGCTTCAATACCGTCAACTACTTTATCCAATCTTGTTTGTGTTTCTGATACCGACAATCCCTTTTCAACAAAGTTCTTCAAATTACTGAGCGCCCCTAGAATCTCCTCTTTTGTTCTTGCTGATTTCTTATCAGCACCAGCAACCTGCACCGTACCGCTGGTCTGGACACCGAATTTCACTGCGTTAATCTTTATTCTACGGCTACCCTTTGTATCTAACATGGTTGCTGCATCACCATATCGCTTAACCTTCATCTTAGGTGTTATCATGACATCTAAGAGGTTCTTCAAATCTTGGGACGTAACCCCTGATTCAAAAGACAAACTGTCTATTTCGATTTTTCGCAATGCTTCAAGCATTGCAAGGATCGCCGGATTCTTCAGGACATCGATTTTCATATCCTGAAAGATTATTGTCTGTTCCAAAAAGAACATTGAGAATTCGCTGATTTGACCATAAATGATCGTGAGCTGTTCTTTTAGTTTATCGATTACCTTATCCATAACCGGATGACCTGGCGGATAAGATTTTGCGGTTCTAAATGATACTGCAATCTCTTTTAAGAAATTATTAACAATTGATTGTTCCACAACTTATTGTAAACAGATTTTGCGTCTTGTCAACTTCATAGAAAGAAAAACAGTAACTGTTCAATTTTCAGTAGAGAAGCGTAGTTGCGACATTTATGGCGCATACGACAACACATTAGCAAGCTAATGAACTCCTATATTATGCACGATAAATCGTGCGACTACACACCGCCTCTTGATAATTTCTCAAAAAAAAGTATAATAGTATCACCCCGTAGGAAACCCCGCCTTGAAGGGTGAGGTAATCCAACGGGGTGAACAAGGAGAGAGTTTTAATGAAAGATTCGATAAAGAAAAACAAGATAAAAGTCGGCATAATAGGACTCGGCTATGTCGGTCTACCCCTTGCTGTAGAGATAGCAAACAAAGGCGCAAAAGTCATTGGCTTTGATATCAACAAGACAAGAGTGAAGCAAGTAAACAGGGGTTTGTCAGTGATAAGTGATGTTACATCAGTAGATCTAAAAAAATTAACCAAAAAGAAAAAAATAACGGCGACGACTAATTTCAAACAATTGAGACTATGTGACATAATCCTTATTTGCGTTCCAACGCCGGTCAATGAAAACAAGGAGCCGGATCTTCAACCAGTTATTAGCAGTGCAGAAGAAATAAAGAGAAACATGCGAAAAGGACAAATGGTCATTCTCAAAAGCACAACATATCCAGAAACTACAGAAAAGGTTGTTCTGCCAATTTTATGTGAGTCTGGTCTCAAGGTAGGCAAGGATTTCTACCTTGCTTTTTGTCCGGAAAGAATCGACCCCGGCAATAGAAGATTCGGGGTTGAGAATACACCCACGGTCATTGGTGGAGTTACCAAGAAATGTACTGAAATGGCAGCCTTGTTCTATAGTAAATACGTTAGTGAAGTACACGCGGTCTCATCGCCGCGCTGCGCTGAGATGACAAAACTTCTTGAGAACACTTTTAGAAATGTAAATATTGCATTAGTCAATGAATTTGCCCAACTCTGCGAAAGAATGGGTGGTATTGACATGTGGGAAGTTATTGAAGCAGCAAAGAGCAAACCATTTGGCTATATGGCATTTTATCCGGGACCTGGTGTGGGCGGGCACTGCATACCGATTGACCCGTACTATTTATCATGGAAAGCAAGGGAATATGATTTTCACACCGTATTCATTGAGCTCTCCGCACGTATTAATGAAGAAATGCCCTATTTCGTCGTCAATAAAACGATAAATGAATTGAGTAAATCAGGCGTATGTCCAAGCAAAGCCAAAATCCTATTGCTTGGCATGTCATTCAAGAAAGATATTTCTGACTTGCGGGCTTCACCAGCGATAAAAGTGTATCAGATCATAAAACCAAAGGTTGGAGTAATCAGATATCACGACCCTCATGTTCCGCAATTCCGCATCGACAGAAAAGTTGTAAACTCAGTCAAACTGACCAAAACCGAGTTAAAAAAATACGATGCGCTTATAATCCTGGCAAACCACTCTGTTTATGACTATGACTTTATTATCAAGAACTCTAAATTGGTCATTGATACAAGGAACGCGATAAAGAAAAGGCTCAAGAAAGTAAAAAAACTCGGCGCCGGATAAAGTCCGGCTTCCTTCACTAGGCACTAAGCAGTAAGCAAGCAAATCCCTCTCGGCCGCGACCCGCAGGTCGCGACCGGGAGGGGAAATGTTTCTATAGTTTAGACACCTGAATTTCCTAACCGTTTATTATATCCAAAAGTACTTAAGTGTCAAGACGGACGGTAGGCTTGCCATCCCCCAGTTTTTATTGTTTATTTTCTTGAGGGGTAATAATTGAAATTCAAGAAACAAAATTAGGGCTTGACAAACTTATTTTTTTGACTATAATCTTACTGTTTTATGAAAGTAAGGAGGAACAGGATGATTG
>JAUVZL010000080.1 GCA_030602565.1 Candidatus Stahliibacteriota bacterium | reverse complement strand
CATTTGCAACTGCCTCTTCCCATGTATCACCTTGAGTTATACAACCAGGTAATGCAGGAACTGTTACGGTGTAGACACCGTTCTCATTTTTTTCGAGATTAATTAAGTACTTGAGTTCCATAATATATTATAAACTAATATGAGGAGATGTCAATACACAGTGGAGATAAAGCTAATAGTCATTAAGTAATTACACCCTCACCCCTTCCCTCTCCCTGGAAGGGAGAGGGGAATATTGGCTTCAGTAATGTCCTGTGTAATATATATAATGCGTTCCCTTCGTGTACAAGGGGTTTGACTTATCAGTTATCACGGATAGAATATTGAAGTGGGATACGATTACTACCAGGAAAAACTCGCCGCAGAAAAACTGAAGCACTGTTATGATATCGCGCCTGCGCGTGTCAAACAATATCTTGAAGCGGAAATAGAACATGTCCTTGAGAAAATCCATCCACAATCCCTAATTCTGGAACTGGGCTGCGGGTATGGCCGTGTGCTCGCGCGCCTTGCCCAGCACGCGGGTTTTGTAGTTGGTATCGATACTTCGTATGCGAGCTTATTGCTCTGCCGTGAGACCATGAAGGTATTTTCTAATTACGCGCTATTGAGCATGAACGCAATCCACACTGGGTTACGTGACCAGTCATTTGACACGGTTGTGTGCATACAAAACGGCATTTCCGCGTTCCATGTGGACCAGCGGGAGTTGATACGCGAAAGTATCCGCATTACAAAATCCGGCGGGACAATTCTATTTTCAAGTTACGCTGATAAATTCTGGCCGGAACGGCTAAAATGGTTCCAAATCCAGGTTCATGCCGGACTGCTCGGCGAGATCGATCTGAAAGCAACGCGTGATGGTGTCATTGTCTCCAAAGATGGTTTCATCGCACGCACAGTGCGCCCGCACGACTTCAAGGCATTGGTCTCAGGATTTGATGTTGAAACGACTATTACCGAGGTCGATGCGTCGAGCGTCTTCTGTGAAATAAAACCTCATTAGCAAGGACAGCGTTGGGGTCAGGGCATGATATCGTATTCGTGAATCGTAGTTCGTGTTCGTATAATAAGAGTACACGCTGGGGTTAGATCTCGATCCCGTACGTAACGAGGACAGGCGGGACAGGTGGGATAAATAAGTCGTAGGTCGAAAAGTGTATAGCGAAAAAAAAGATAAAATCTGGATTCCCGTTTTCACGGGAATGACGCAGGAAATGAACACCTACAGAATAAATAAAGCCGAGATTGCCGCGTCGCCCTTCGATGAACTCAAGATTCCTCGCAATGACAAGTAGAGAGGGACGCTGTCGCTATCCCGTTACCGAGGTAACGAGGACAGGCGGGGCAAGCGGGATAAATAAAGCGGAAAGACTGGATACCCTAGTCAAGCCAGAGTATGACAAAGGCGAAAAGACTGGATACCCTGGTCCCTTCGACATATAACTCAGGACTACAGCAAGCCAGAGTGTGACAATAAGTACGCTATAGGGTCAAATAAAGAAACGAAGACAGGCGGAGAATGGGGGAAGTTGGTAAGATTTAAGTCTTACCCCGAATAAAAAGGGTGGTATTTGTTATTTTCAAAAACTCCTGCTGTGTAATTAGGCGGTGCGCAAAAAAGCAATCAACTCTGCAAGTTTTTCCAAAGGCACTGCTAATATACCCGGGTGATAAGTTACTGACTGGATATAGAGGGTTTTTTGTCCATCCTTATTGTGAAAATAGAATTCATAAGACGGTGTTTCAAAAGGCAATTTTGCAGCATCTTGTGGTACGATGTTCTGTGCAGGGGTTCTTGATGTACCTTGTGCTCCTTCTTTTATCAAACGATCTTGTGCCATAAAACTCCTTTCTTATATATATATTATAACTGTTTGGAGCAAATCCACAAGGGGGGTATTTTAGGCTTAAATATGTTTAAGAGTAAGCAAGGAACATGGTCAATTTGATCGCTTCTTTGTTTGAGAAATTCTTCTTTTCCATCTTACCTCCTTGTAAGATTAGAAGACGATAATCTTCTTGAACGTGCTACCTTTTATTCTGATAAAGTAGATACCATCCGGGATATGTGGGATTTTAATCGCTTCGGTATCGCGCCATTTGTAAACCTCGCGACCAGTCACTGTGTAGAGAACATGCGTACCAAAAGGTATCGAAATACTTGCGCCTTTTCTTATGATTGTAGGCAGCAGAAAATTTGTGCGTGGTCCTGGAAAAAACTCATTGATAGACAGATAAGGTGAAACTTCGAAAAGGGAAACACTTGCCGGTTCAAAATTAAGGGTCAAATAACTCCATCCTGCACGTATGCTGTCCGGTGCAGAAACACCCTGGTCTTCAATGCCGGTCGTGCCATTATATGGCGCGCCTATCGGTGCATTGTTAGTAATATTATACAGGTGATAGGATTGCACTGAATCCTCGAGCTGCATAGTCATTGCATAGGTCGAATCAAGTGTTTTATTAATAACCATGAGCACGTACATATTATCTGACGAGCGCTTTGATGCCCAGCATTCAATACCATAGCCAGTGTTTTTATGGTCAGAAAACGCATATATCAATGTGTCGCCAAAATAAGTATTGTATAATTCGAGCACATATGAAGGCATACGCCTGCTCACTGAGTCTCCTCGAATTATTCCGAAGTAGGGAAAATCTGATGGGTTATCAGGATCTCCTTCATGAATACTGTAAACCGCAGCCATCTTAAGTCCCGCATGCATCCAGTGACCAATACAATCAGCTATGAAAAGACCGGTCAAATAATTCCACCATAAGGGGTCCGGGACCATGATAATCCCTGAATTGTATTCGAGGATAACAAGTTCGATATGCGGTGCACCGATCGCATCCAGAGAATCGCGGTACATCTTGACCACTGCCTCAGCCGAGTATATGGTATCAGTACCACTGAGCCATTCAATATAATCAGTGGTGTCGGCAGTCGAATCCCACGCACTGCTGGCATAATAATGCACATCAAGATAATCAATCAGATTGATATTAGGCTCGATCACCGGTCGAATCCATGAAGGCGCGCCGGCAATTGAATAGATGAATTCAAGCGGAATCGGACTCGCACCTTCCATAGCACTTACATAGACCGGGATAAGATTGGCAAAATCCTGGGGTGTCCAAAAAACAGAATCCTGCCAGGACCAGTTTGCAAAAGGAATGCCAAAGTGCCGGTAAAAAGTCCAGTATCCCCAGGGCGGTGCAGGCCACTGTCCTCCAGCAATATCAGGTTCATTACCAAGACTCCAAATACTCACATTATACGGTTCAGGATGTCCGCGCTGTTCACGGAGTTGCCCCATCGGTGTTGTGGTGTCACCGTTCACATACTCAACCATGCGGCGGGCAAGCGTTGTATCAGCAATATGCATATTGACCGTTAGAATCGCCTGGCAGCCGATATCTTCACATAGTCGCAAGAATGAATCTACACCAAACTTCACAGAATCTTGAATCAAAAATGTATCGACAAAATCAATGTAAAATACACCGCCTAAGGAATCTGCCTCCCAGTCAAGATATTCAGCCGCTATACCGCCGAACCGCAATAGTGAGGGTTTTGTCGCGGCAATCAAGGGCTGCACTTCAACAAGCGGCGAAAAACAAGCGGACATCTCATCACCTGAGCCAAAAACAAAGGGTGAAATAGCAATATTCTCTGAATCCGGATGGACAATAATGTTACCAGGTATTTGAGCGTATGAGAGTATGCAGCACCCAGTAACTAGTATGCAGTATATGCGACAAGAAGTATTCATATCTCCTCCTCATCCTCGCCCATACCCTCTTCCTGTAATGAACAAGGAGTAGAAAGTGGGCACGTAGTCTATCTGATTTTAACGACTTTCGTCATTGTCTTACCGTCCACCGCGACAAAATAGACACCTGGGGCGAGGTGATTGGCATCGATTTGTCGACCGGTGATATCAAAGACTTTGTAATCATCATTAGTTTGTAAATTGAGGCGACCCCTGAAAATAGTAGGACCAAAATAATTGTTTACGCGGGGTGTGGAACCGTGTTCTTCAATACCGGGAAGACCGCTGAACAGCTCATCCCATGAATAGAAATGGCGGTGAAGAACATGCGCGCCCTGATTCCTGACTGCATAGCTGACCCCGACACACGGCCAATCAGGGTGTTCGACAATGATATTAGGCCGAAAAACAATGGACTGCACAGTACCAGCATAATAGCCCCAGCCGGCAACTGCATTTTCAATGGCGATGGCGCGCGGTGTATCCAGATGCAGGTCGTCATTGAGCGAATCAGCCATTATTTGGTAGCGGTAGCAGTATACTGGAGCATAGAGCACGCGCTCATGATTGGTCACACAAAGGTTCCAGTCAGAATTTATCTGCGGAGAAATAACATTATCGCTTACCAGACGTAAGGAATCACTGATATTGTTTATTTCTAAAATACCGGCAGGGATCTGGTGGTTTGCGTCATATAGTGAAAAAAGATGGACATCCCAACATGTGAGGCTTGTCGAATCATAGATCGCCTGTTTGAGATCAAAGATATCATGGACGCCGTTTGAATCCAAATCTACTGTTTCGATTGCGTTCCGGCAAGACAATGTGAACGCCGCCAAGGAATTCGGTGGTATATAGGTTGTGTCACGATTATACCCATAGTCACAGCAAAGACCCACACCCCGCTCGTTCACACCTGAAAGGCAACCAAAGATACCAGCCATTGTAATTGAAATAAAATCCTGTTCATCAGGTGAATCGGGTGCCATAGCAATAATTATACTTGTATTACCAAGGGATGTGTATTGCCCGGTTGAAAAATCTAGATCACGAGCTATGATCAGTCCACCTTGTAGAGTATCGTCATTTACTGTGGACTCACCCCAACCTGAAATACTTGAACAGCCGAACAAATTGAAATCGCAAAGTGCATTAAGACACAATAAGTCCTCAACCGTGACCTCCCTGCCCAATTCCGGATGATACATATCAACACCTTTGGTAAGACAGCCATCATACATCCCTTGAGTCTCATCCTGATATTTCTGCAAAGTGAAAAACCGTGCTCGGAAATAAGGTAAGACAGCATTTTCGTATTCAATTGGCGACACGATGTGGAAACTTGTATTGCCAATGGCAAAACGGATCAAGTTCGCCATTGCCTCTTCACCGAGCAGATAACCATGTCCATAACCCATTTGATAGTGACTGCCCCAGATCAATAGATATTTCTGCGAAGGCGGACCTTTGACCCTTAATCGACCATTGCAGATAAATGGCTGAGCCGTAATGTTGGGGAGCGTGATTTGGTCAAGCCATATCTGCTCGCTGCCTTGCATGGCACGGATGCGGAAAGCTACGTATATTGGACTACCGCTGTAAAACCCCAGATTTACTGTTTCTTGAACCCAGGATGTATCAGTAATAGAAACAGCCTGGAGCAGAGTGAAGGTACGCATATCAGGCGGCGATGATGTGGTCACCATGATATCAAGGCTGCATCCGGTCGTGAATGCCGCCTTGCACCAGAAACTCAATAGTGTATCATTTGCCCCGGCTTGAGGCAGGATCTGCGGTGTTATCAGGTAATCCAAGTTTGTAAAGGTCAAACCACTGTAAGCTGTATCAGCATTACAAGTAGCTGAATTATTGCCTGTATACCCAGCCGTGATGTCACGGAACCAAAATGCGTCAAGACAATCTTCATTAACGATTATCCAATGGTCAGGCGGGAAACAATCCTGCGTCTCAAAACTCTCAGTCCATGATGCGTGCAAAAAAAGTATTATCATTAACATGGTATAATTGTATTCATCAATGAAAAGAGGTCAAGAGCAGGAAATAAATAGTAGGCACAAAGAACTAGGCAGTAAGCAGAAGAAACAAAGCAAGAAAAAGACTAAATAAACCAAAAAGACCAAAATAACGACCATAACGTTCCAAACGCTCTAAACGTTCTTAACGGTGTTAATAACTTAGTTACTGAATGATGCTAAGCATAGAAGAGATACTTCGTATGGAAATGAGTGTTTCACACTGGAATGGATTCTTCGAATGGAATGATTCAAACGGTTCCAGCGCAGCTCCCTTCCAGCGTCAGCTCCTTTCAAGCATGTAGTGCTCACTTCCAATCCGTTAGGATTCAAAGGTTCCAGTTACTCAATAACCAATATCTTTACCAAGAAATAGGCTTGACAACCAATAAAGGATGTGTAGAATAGCTCATGCCAAATAAAGTAGTCATACGTTTTCTTGACGGTCGGATTGAACGCGGCTATACCGCTGATTTCCAACCCCATAAAGAAATATTCCACCTCGTTGTAAAAGGCGAGGGGACAGGCAGATCTTTAGCAATCAAGATGGCTAATCTGAAAGCTGTATTTTTTGTAAAGGAGTTACACGGCATGGACAAAGACCGACCCGTCGTAAAAAGGGACTTTGCCGACCTGAAAGACCAAAAACTGATCGGCAAAAAAGTGTGTGTCAAGTTCCTTGACGGCGAGGTTTTAAACGGCATAACCCTGGGTTACTCGCCACAGCGCCGCGGGTTTTTCTTTACACCGATCGACCCAGAAAGCAATAACGAACGAATCTTTGCAGTCATCAGTGCAGTAAAAGATATATCGTTCCATGACTGAACCAGTAGACGAGGTAAACCTTCCAGGTATTAAGAAATTCGGTTCGGGAAAAGTACGTGAGATATTTGACCTTGGTGATAGATTTCTCATTGTTGCCACTGACCGGATATCTGCATTTGATTATATCCTCCCAACCCTGATTCCTGAAAAAGGCAAAATCCTCAGCAGATTGTCGGTATTCTGGTTCAACGAAACAAAATACATAATGGAAAACCACTTTATCACTGACCAGCTTGATAAATACCCAAGCGAGTTAAAACAATACAAAGACATTCTGGTTGACCGCTCCATGCTGGTCAAAAAAGCAAACCCCTTAGACGTTGAGTGTGTAGTGCGCGGTTATATCGCAGGGTCAGGTTGGAAAGATTATCAAAAAACCGGGCTTGTCGGAGGTGTAAAACTTGACAACCTCAAACAGGGTGATGAACTCCCCGATCCGATGTTCACACCGGCGACCAAAGCGCATACTGGACACGATGAAAATATCAGCTTTGAGCAGATGAAAGAAATAGTGCCTGAACATGATGCCGAGTTCATAAAATCAAAAAGCATTGAACTCTACAAATTTGCGCACGATTATGCACGTGAACGCAACATTATTATTGCTGATACGAAATTCGAATTCGGCAGACTCGATAATCGGCTAATTCTCATTGACGAAATCTTCACGCCGGATTCCAGCCGCTTCTGGAACCCTGAGCTATACAAACCAGGTGGTTCCCAGGTTTCATTTGATAAACAGTTTGTGAGAGACTATCTCCTGAGCACAGACTGGGACCGAAACTCGCCGCCTCCAGAATTACCGCCAGACATCGTCGAAAAAACAGTTGCAAGATATAAAGAAGCACTCGATAGACTTATTTAATCTGCTTTAGGCAGATTAAATAAAATCCCAAGCACCAAATTCCAAATAAAACCTAATACTCAAAATGCAAATTCCCCATAAAATTCTTAATTTTTGGCTCTTGACTCCTGGTTCTTGGCTCTTGCTTTTTACTTCTTGACTCTTACTTCTTGCTTCTTGACTCTTGGTTTGTAGTCGCCCAATTTATCGGGCCAGAATCAGAATTCTCTCTCAACCATCGTGTGCTTGAAGTACATAAACACAACGTGATCAGTCACTCGTTCGTCAGGGTATAAATCTGTTTTCATCCACTTGTAGTTATAAGCAATATCAATTCTTGTGTTCTCAAAAAAATCCAGACCAAAGCCCGCAGTCACCGTATTGGTCATTGTTTTATCACTATTTAAATCAAGATCTGGATCAAATGTATTGTAAATGTAGCCGCCACGCACAAAGAACTTTTCGATAAAACTGAGTTCCGCACCACATCTTAGGATCACACTATTTGATTTAATAATCTCTTCAGAGACCAAATCATCTGTCAGAAGGTATCGGTATAAACCCTCAAAACCTGCATTTATCCTGGAGATTGCAATACCGCAGCCGCCACCAAAATCGTAGCTATCATATACAGTCTCGAACCATGTATCGCCACTTTCGTCAGTATAAACAGGTTTTTTGTTATCGTACTTCACAAACCCGGCAACGCGTGCAAAATGTGGAGAAAAAAGTATCTGGGTTTTGGTTGAGTAACCTATGATCTTAAGTTCACCCACATCTTCATCATTTGCCGTGCCGGCAAGATTGACCCACCTGAAGTTAAACGACCCAACCCATATGAAATTCGTAAACCTGACCAATGACCCGAATGACGGCGCAACTGCGTGTCCGCTAAACTTCTCGCTCCCCATTGTGCCATCATAGCTAAAACTGGAATAATGATAGTCTCCGTTCAACCCGAGCGTAACTACGTCGCTATTAAAGCTAATGCCTCCACCCCCACCAAATGGCATAAGAGTTATTTTCTCTTCATTGTCAGATGAACTGTAGGCGCCATAGAATCCATCACCAGCCAATCCAAGATCGAATCTTTCAAATAATGGTCTTGAATACACAAGACTAAACGACGGCGTTCTTATTGCATCCGACATTCCATCATCGCTAAATTCGCGCTGCAACTGTGAGTACCCTGCGTTCACACCCCACGCTTGCGGTTTTCGGGGATTTCCAAAAAAATCATACGTACTCTTGTGGCGGCTTGATCTATAAATGATTTCACAGGGAACAAGATCGAACTGAGGAATGACGGCATAAAATGAAACGGCCTCAACTGGAGCATAATTAATGAGCTTTTGAGGTATTGCCTGACCAATGGCAAGATATACGAGCGAATCTAGTTCCCATGACTCGCGCAGACCGGACCCGCGCAGGACTACATTTGAAACTGAATCATGTTTGAAAAAACCTGCAGGTATTTTTGCAAAATCATACAGATCCAACTTATTAAAATAGTCTTGAAATACAAAAGACAGAGCACCCATACCTGCAAACCGCGTCTGGCTTGGATGTCCGACAGCGATCGAAAAAACAATCAAGATAATAATACGTGACATGCAATTTTTGTTCATGATTCCTCCTCTATTATACTTATTATACTCAAGAATCTATTCTCTTGTGACTTATTATAGACAAACCATCATTGATGTCAAGAGAAAACAGTGAATGCGCCAAGATATCGTCGAAAAAACAGTCGCAAGATATAAAGAAGCACTTAATAGAATAGTAAAAAACATTTAAGATTCGAGATTCTAGAATTAAGATTTTTCTAACATAGTGACATAGTCAGGCTGTTGAAAAAGTCATTTTTCACTGGAGTAGAGCCTGTCTGCGTGCGAACGCACAGGCAGGCATTTATGCTCGTGAAAACTGATGAAATTTCATTGCTTTTGACGGGGCTAAAGCCCCTACTCCACTAAATCAACA
>JAUVZL010000046.1 GCA_030602565.1 Candidatus Stahliibacteriota bacterium | reverse complement strand
CAGACACTTGGACACATCGTTCAACAGATATTTCGGGGAACCCTCACCCTTTCCCTCTCCCTTAAAAAGGGAGAGGGTGTACGAAAAGATGGCTTTCCTCTCCTCTTCGAGGAGAGGATTAAGGTGAGGAGTTTATTTGATAAATTCAGAATCAAGGGATAAAGATGTGTCCAAGTTTCTGAGACGAGCCTTGGCCTGCAAGAATAGAAATCAAAGATGAAGTTCGGGTAAAAGGCGAGTTGAGATTGAAAGATTAGACGAAGCGCTGGGGCAGTTCAAGAGTTGAGTGAATAGTCCGATAACCGCTGGTTGTGTCTTTATAAACGACTGCCCGACCAATCAAGTTCTGGCATTGATAGATAATAGTTCCGCCATTGGTACTGATTTGATCAACATAATTATCAGGGCTCTGTTTTCTATTCGACTTTGATGATTTTTTCAGTAATAATCTGGCCTGCTGTTGCCAATCTCACGACGTAAACACCGGACGGAACCTTGCTGCCCGTTCTATCAAGGCAATCCCAGGTAATGATAGAAGGAGAAGAAGTTGGTGACAGCAGGTATGTCCTGACCAGATGTCCAGCGACGTCAAAGATCTTCAGCTGCGCACTTTCTGCCATGCGTGCTATGTTTAGGTTGATTGTAGTTTTGCTGTGGAACGGGTTTGGGTAGGCTTGAATTGTCGGGTTGCGCGGTGCAGTGGATGGTGTTTCTTCGATCCCGATGATAATAATAGGATTGGAATTTCGCGACAAGTAGTATGTTGAATATCCCGGACATGTTGAACCACCGGTGTCAGGTGTTGCCACAAGATGGTATGCCCAGTAAAGCGTTTGACCATTAACATAATTACCTGCAACAGGATGCAAGTATACGGTCGTATCGCCTACGCCACCGTCAACAGAGACGAATCCGACTTCCTTGTCAAACTTACTGGGAGTTCCCGATCCAGCGGTATCTGCCCATACCCAATACCCAAGTACATTATAGTTATTGATATCAGAAGTGGTCTGATATGGGTTCGGAATTGCTATCTCGATATTGATTCCGACCTGGGTAGCCCTTGGTTGAGGGAGTGGTCGCACAGTATCCGCGGGTAGCCATGCTTCGGGCGTTGCACTGTTTATCGTGTCACCGAATAACCAATAGAAGCCGCAGTGACGAGGATTATCGCCATACCCTGCAGGATCACTGATATATGCCGTGTCAATTGAACCCAGGGCAATTAGAGTATCTCCAGGAAACCATGGATTCACTCCGCCATTGAAATTACCGATTTGAGCCATCCAGAGCGTAGTCGTGGTTTGAGAAGATACTGAAGTCTCCGTAACAAAATGAGTCTCTGCTTTATTGATATTATACACAAACCAATGTTTGCCTGTTGTATCATAGCTGGCAGGCCAATTCTCCAAAAATTGGTAAAGAGCTTTGCTTTGAGCATATAACATAACACTTGGTAAGAGTGCCCCTGCTAAACACAGTGCTTTTTTGAAATTCATCTTATCTCCTTTTACCTAGTTAATTACGATGATTTTACGATGAGATCCAAACGCTTGTGTGGTCAGCTGAATAAAGTACACCCCGGCAGTTACTTTCTTACCAGCATCGTCATCACCAAACCAGTTTGTTTTGTAGTAACCAGCATCGAGTCTTTCATTTATCAATGTCTTCACGTGTCGACCACTAATATCGTAGACCCTGATATTTACTGTTGCTGAATGGGGAAGTGCATAATCTATGCTTGACTTCCCGGAAAAAGGATTGGGATAGACTGTAAGAGCATAAGCAACCGGAGTACGATTGTTCAGGGTACTATACGATTGTTGAGAACCATATACTGTTTCGTAGCCACCACGGATAACTGGTTTAAGGTAAATATCACCGGTCACCGCAGTATATTCGCTCCCGGGGATGATTTTGTCATTCAGTCGCTTATCATCTTGAAACAAGCTGTAGCCTATAACATTAGCATCAGTTATTTCATCCCAATACACAACACAAGATGCTCTTTTTGTCTCAGGCTCGGGGACCGGATAAAGTGACGCTTCCCCTAAGTTTTGGATGTCCACACCCTTATCGAGTGTGAAATTCAAGATGCAAAAATAAGCCTTATTTTTCTTCAACGCCTCGATAAGAAGAATCATCTCTTCACCATCATGCCATGGGTGCTTGAAATTGCCCGTATTGAACCAAAGTGCACCCCGTGTTCCTTTTCTCACAGTGCCACATCCAATCAAATCGTTGGTCAACACGTCATGAGGTTGTTCGACACGATAAGCTGTAAACACAAGAGACTCAAAGTCTTGCATATTTAGATACACAAGTACGATATGCGAAATGCCCGGCTTACGATAATCGTTTTCTTGTTTTGAAATCTCGGTCGCCGGTCGATAGCGTTCCGGACGATCAAATTTTGTTTTCTTTCCCGACTCTGAATTTGATCTATGAGCGTAATAATCCTCAATAACCCATGCAGGAAAACGGATCGGCTTGGTCAAGGTACCTAAATGAATGTCCATATTAGTTTTCTTTTTGCGCTGTGTTATCAGTACACCATAGTCAGCTTGATTACTGTATTCAGTCGGATTCCATGTTGCATCGGTATTGACCACCAGTTCATAGCCACGCCCCGGGCTTATCGAGAAATCAGTACCGAGCCAGCCAAAACCAGGGATATACGTGTAGTTTTCATAAAGCTGATCATCACGCAGATTATTGACTTCAATGAGCGGATCACCTGATGGGCTGTACTCTGTCGTAAAACCGGATACTGTGTTATATATCGCATTATAGGGGATAGAAGTCCAATTGCGGTCGCTAACCGCTCCAGAATTTTCATTTAGATTGACCAGACCATCAGGATCGTTTGAGCCCACAAGTATTACATCTGTATCAGTATTAGTCACCAGTTCATAGCCACGCCCTGAGCTTATCGAGAAATCAGTACCGAGCCAGCCAAAACCAGGGATATACGTGTAGTTTTCATAAAGCTGGTCATCACGCAGGTTATTGATTTCAATGAGCGGATTACCTAATGGGCTGAGATCTATTGTTAGATCTGAAACCGTGGTATACTCACTATGCCAGGGTAAACTGGTCCAGTTTCGATCACTCGTCACGCCAGGGTTCTCATTGACATATTTGTCGAACTTATAACCCATATTTGACTTTGTGCTCCGATTATCCGCGACATCTACTGTTTTAACAAGATAATAATAGCTGACACCGGTATTTAGAGCTCCGATATCCAAGAATATTGTATCAGGGGCTAGGGTTGAGCCGATTGAATCAGCAGGACCAGGTACAAAACTCGGTACAGTATTGCGGTAGATGACATAATGACTGACATTCTCAGGATTACCTGCCGTATCAGTAGTTACTGGATGCCACCAGAAATAAGCGTCATTACCTGTTTTTTCGCCATATAAATAGGGGGCTTCAGGTGGAACGAGATCACCAGTGATCTGCTCGTAATGGTTTAACCCTCCCCACCGTTCGCCAATAAAGAGGTCGAGATCACCGTCATTATTTATGTCGATAAATGCAGGGGCTGTATTTTCGCCTACATTAATGTCTGCAAAAGCATCGGTGACAAAAGTAAACGATGGTGATGAGGCTGTACCGTCATTACGGTAATGAAACGTCGTGCCAAGCGCCTCGCCAATGAATAGGTCATAGTCATTATCATTATCAATATCAGCAAAGGTCGGGTTGCTGCGTTCTCCGATATCAATGGACTCATAAGTATCTGTAATATATGTCCACGACGGGACCGATGCTGTACCGTCATTTCGATAGTACCATATCGTTCCGAGCAGATTGCCAATGAACAGATCAAAATCATTGTCATTGTCAATATCAATAAAAGCAGGAGCGCTATTATCACCGACATCAATACTATTATAATTACTGCTTACAAAAGTAAAACTCGGTGAAGCAGCAGAGCCGTCATTACGGTAGTAATAAATATTCCCGGTGACGTTTCCAATGAACATATCATAGTCATTGTCATTATCGATGTCAACGAAGTCTGGTGTGCTGTTATCACCAACATCAATGCCCAGATAGTTTTCTGAAATTATGTCCCATTTAGGGTTGGTTGGAGTGCCGGTATTTTTGAAATAATCAATAAAACCTACCCATTCTCCAGAAAAGAGGTCATAATCACCGTCTGCGTCGATATCAACAAGCACGGGCGTAGTTGAAGAGTTCATGTCGATTGTCAGGTAATGTCTTCTGATAAAACTCCATGATGCATTCGAAGGCGTACCTGTATTTCTGTAGAAATTCGTATTGCCAATGAATTCACCAACAAAGAAATCATAATCTCCATCATTATCAATATCAACAAAAGAGGGTGCGTTTGTATTACCAACATCAGAAATATAGTTGTCAGTCACATAGACCATATTGGGTACTGATGGTGTGCCGTCGTTGCGATAAAAATAGGTTGTTCCCTCAGAATATCCAATAAAGAGGTCGAGATCGCCATCTGCGTCGATATCTATGAACCACGGGATATTTTTTGTACCGACATCAATGCCAAACCAGGTTTCGTCGACGAGTGTCCAGGACGGTGATGAGGGAGTGCCGTCATTTCTATAATAATTGATATTGCCGTCATGTTCACCAATAAACATATCAGAATCACCATCATTATCAATGTCACAGAAAAAAGGTGCCGAATATCTGCCGACATCAATACCTTCATAATTGTCGGTCACAAAGACGAAAGAATCTACGTTTGGCGTTCCTTCGTTGCGATAGTAGTATAGCATGCCCCATTGCTCGCCGATAAAAAGTTCGTAGTCACCGTCTGCGTCGATATCTACGAATGCTTGAGACGAGCGATTACCCACGTCTATGTTCTCAAAGTGTTCTTCCACGAATGCCCATGAAGGTGATGAAACAGTACCGTCGTTTCGGTAGAAGTGCAGGCCGCCACCTTCTTCACCAATGAACAGATCAAAATCATTATCTGCATCGATATCAATCCAGTATGGCTTTGAATAATTGACGCCGCCTGAATAGGCACCGGCAAGGTAGTCATCATCAATTGATTCTTCAAGGACTCTTTGCCATATCTGGCCAAAGAGCCAAAGTGGTATGGCGACGATTGCTATCACTATTATTTTTTTCACGATACCTCCTTTTTCATTATTTAACATCATAAAAACCTACAGAGCCGAATAGCACTGAGCCCTGTATGAAACTTAAAACTCATATCATTATAATATAAACAAACTGATGCGTCAAGGGGTTGTGTTGAAATGGCGAAGGAATTAATCCGGGACCTCTTTGTATTATAGAGTGAAAGGAGGCTGAGATGAAAAGATTAATAATTTTGTTTATTGTCACAAGTCTTTTCTTGTTGATTCAGATGAAACCATTGGATGGTGCGCCTCAACTTGAGAAAGGGGATGAATCTCTCTCTCCATATTTCCTTGTTAAAGGCGACCCGGGGGTCGAGAGTTTTCCTCTATTAAAAACAGAGGCGGATGTCAATATTGCGGGGATCACCGCGGAGATAGAACTGACCCAGGTGTATAAGAACGATGGCAAAAAGACAATCGAGGCGCTTTATGTGTTTCCCCTTGGCGTGAAATCAGCGATACATGCCATGACCATGAAGATCGGTGATAGGATTATTGAAGCAGATATCGAGGAGACAGCTAAGGCACAGAAAATCTATCAACAGGCAAAAGAAGATGGTAAAGTTGCTTCGCTCCTTGAACAGAAGCGACCGAATGTTTTCCAGATGAAAGTTGCCAATATCATGCCCGGCGATGTCGTTGAAGTCGTGGTGAAGTATACAGAGATTCTCGTGCCTGAAGACGGTACGTATGAATTTATTTTTCCCACTGTGGTAGGTCCTCGCTATACCGGTGAAACAGATGAGGCTAAATTAAAAGGCGCGGATAACTGGGCCGTGACGCCTTATCTTCACGAGGGAGACAAGCCGCCTTATGCATTTGACATTAAGGTGAATATCAGGACCGGGCTGTCCCTGTCCAAGGTATGGGTGACCTCGCATAAGGTTGAGATTAAGAAAGCAGGTAAGGATCGGGCTCAGGTCCTCCTTGTCAAAAAAGAGAAGTCTTCTGGAAATCGCGACTATATTCTAAAGTACACTTTACAGGGCAAGGCGATACATAGCGGGCTTCTTTTGTATCCGGACAAGGAGGAAAACTATTTCTTGCTCATGGTTGAACCACCGGAAAAAGTGAAAATAAGTATGATCCCGCCACGTGAATACGTTTTCATTATTGATGTGTCGGGGTCCATGAATGGCTTTCCTTTGGAGGTTTCAAAGGCTTTGATCCAGAATATTGTCAAGAATTTAAGGAAAAAGGATTACTTCAATATACTATTCTTTGCAGGTGGATCACAAGTTCTCTCCACTCATCCCTTACCGGCTACTGAAGAGAATAAGAGGAAAGCGATAGATATGATCATGTCCCAGGCTGGTGGGGGCGGGACTAGGATACTGGATGCCTTTAAACGAGCCCTGGCTTTGCCCAAGAAAAAGGGTCTGTCACGGATTATTGTCACAGCTACTGATGGTTATGTGACCGTAGAAAAAGAAGTTTTTGATCTGGTTCGGGAGAATCTTGATCAGGCGAACTTTTTTGCATTTGGTATTGGCTCAGGGGTCAACCGCTATATTATTGAAGGGATTGCCCGTGTTGGAATGGGTGAACCGTTTGTTGTGACGGATCAAGAAGAGGCTGAGCAGACAGCAGAAAAGTTTATGAACTATATTGAACATCCACTGCTCACAAATATCAAGGTTGAGTTCCAGGGCTTTAGTTCATATGATGTGGAGCCGCTTTCTTTGCCAGACCTTTTTGCCCAGCGCCCGCTTATTTTATACGGAAAATACAAGCATGCTGCAGGTAAGATCATTGTGACCGGTCGAACGTCGTCAGGAACTTACCGGAAGGAAATAAAAGTTACCAAGTCTCTTGAGGATACCAACAATAGTGCCCTTCAATACCTCTGGGCAAGAGAAAAGATTGCGCGCCTCTCTGATTATGGTAGGGTAGGTGAAGATGTACGAGAAGAAATTACAGATCTGGGCTTGAAATACCATCTTATGACTCAATATACGTCATTTGTTGCGGTGGACAAGGTCATCAGAAAAACCGGTGAAGTTGTTACTGTGAAGCAGCCACTGCCACTTCCTCAGGGTGTAAGTGACTATGCGGTGGGTGGGATTGCAGGTGGTCGAGCGTCAAGCGGCTACAGAATCGCACCGAGTGCACCGATCATGAAAGAAGTGGAAAAGGATGAATCTGGTGAATATGATTACAAACACACACCTCAAGTCTACGTTACTGGTGGTGTCATTCCGGCTGGCTTAACCCTGGATAATGTTGAAGATGCGATAATCAATCAAATCAAAGGGGAACTTGAAAAGACATTTAAGGGATGGGAACTTAAGAGTGTAACTATTTCTCTTACAGTTAATAAAGGCAAAGTGACACAGGTTAAGGTGAAGGAATACGACGCCAAGAAGTTGAAGTCATTGGTTCTGCAAAACATATTCAAGAAACTTCAGCTGCCTGCTGGATTCACCGGTACCGTGGAAATAACTCTTGAGTATACATAAGATCAAAACTGCGGTTAGTTAGTGAAAACTGAGCACCCCAGGATAGTATCCCGAGGTGCTCAATTGATTCAAAAAAAGAATTGACAAAACAGATAATAATGATACAATATAGAGGTGAAACTGATT
This sequence comes from Candidatus Stahliibacteriota bacterium, assembly GCA_030602565.1. Lineage (GTDB taxonomy): Bacteria > Hydrothermota > Tepidihabitantia > SM23-42 > SM23-42 > JAUVZL01. The sequence continues at coordinate 13,354 of JAUVZL010000046.1, read as the reverse complement.
CACTGGTAGATAAAGGGGGTTAAATTATGCCTGGCAGTGTTGAGTTTGAATATGACGCGGAAAAAAACATAGTCTTTACTGAAGACAATTGGGAAATCAAAACGCGCGAAGACGTCGACGCGTTTTTTGCAGAATACGAAAAATTCTTCAAAGGTCTTAACAAAAAGGTATATGTAATTTCGCACATCGATGGACTTCTCGTTCGCGCCAAAATTGCCGGTTATTACGGCGAAACAGCGCGGATAACCATTGGTAATTACATACTTGGTTTTGCCCGTTGGGGGACTGATGACTGGGCGCGCATGACCGTGCGCACGACTTCTCTCAAAGCCAAGTTGACAGTGAATATCTACGATACACGTGAAGAGGCGATACAGGTTATCGAGGAGATGATAAAAGCCAAGCAAGAAGAAGTATCAATGTGAGGCTTATTACGTAGAATGTATGGAAAGACCACGGTTGGTCTTAATACATTCAATCCCCATGCAGAATTAATCAGTACAAAACAAAGGAGGCATAATGCGCAAGCTATTTCTAATAGCTTTGATTGTTAGTATCATCACATTTACATCTTCTCGATGGAGATAACAATGAAGAGGATGAGGAAGCCAATTGACTTACGTAGTGACACAGTTACCTTGCCGACCGATGAAATGCGGCAGGCAATGTTCAACGCGGTATTAGGTGATGATGTTTTTGGCGAAGATCCAACCATAAACAAATTTCAGGATATGGCTGCCGAACTTGTTGGTAAAGAGGCTGCGCTCTTAGTCGCCAGTGGAACAATGGCGAATCTGGTGTGTATGCTCACTCATTGCGCACGCGGTGAGGAAGCGATTCTTGGTGACAAGGCACACATTTTTCTCAATGAAGCAGGAGGGATTTCTGCGGTGGGCGCTATACATCCCCACCTTATTCCCAATCAACCTGATGGTACTTTGCAGCTTGATGACATCAAGGCAGCGATTCGGGGAGATAATGCGCACTGGCCGCGCACCCGGCTGATCTGTTTGGAAAATACTCATAACCGTTGCTATGGCGCTGCTTTGACACCAGAGTATATTGATTCAGTAGGTGCAATCGCTAAAGAGCATCGGCTGGCAGTATATCTTGATGGCGCCCGGATTTTTAATGCTGCGGTTGCCCTGGGCAGAGATGTAAAAGAATTCACGCGCAACGTGGATTCAATATCATTCTGTTTATCAAAAGGGCTTTCTGCACCAATAGGTTCTGTTGTCTGCGGCACGCGTGAATTTATTTCTGAAGCACACAGATACCGCAAAGTTCTGGGCGGCGGAATGCGTCAGGCAGGTATTATCGCAGGGCCCGGGATTGTCGCGCTTGAAAAGATGGTCGAGCGCCTGGCTGAAGACCATGTAAATGCTAAGAAGCTTGCTCGGGGTATTAGTCAGATCCCAGGGTTATCTATTGATCTGGCACGTGTTCAAACCAATATCCTCTATTTTGACCTGAAGAGCGATAAAATGACGCCGGATGATTTGCTGCAACAGCTTGACGCGAGAGGTGTGAAGATACTGCAAACTGGGAATCGGCGGTTTCGAATGGTTACGCACTATGGTATTCGTTCCGAGCACATTGATGCGGTAATTGTTGCTTTCCAAGATATAATATAAGGATGTGTCAAGCTGAGCTTGACATCCACCACAAAATCAAGTAAAGTAAAAATATCTCATGAAGGATTCAGCAGTGCTTGTAATCGACGCAATGATTAATTTTGTTCTTGGTTTTCTGCTCGTGGTTTTTCCGACTGATGTTGTGGAGCTTTTGGGTTTACCAATGGTCAATCATGCCTTTTATCCAACGATGCTCGGCGCGGTGCTCATCGGTATCTCTATTGCCCTGCTCCTTGAATGCAACCGCCATGCTTCAGGTATGGTCGGTTTGGGTTTAGGCGGTGCAATTGCCATAAATCTATGCGCGGCGTTTGTCTTGGCATTTTGGCTGCTAAATGGCAAGCTGCGCGTTTCACTGTTTGGTCAGATCATACTATGGATAATAACAGTTATCCTCGTGGTGATAAGTAGTTTTGAGATTTTTGTGTACTGCAAAACAAAGAAGTGAGGTAGGTATGAAATCTGGTGTTTTTGTTCTATTATTCTATGCTGGCATTTGTATGGCAGTTATTCCGCTGCCTGGTTCGCCGTCTTGGACCTCAAGTGACACTGATTATTCAACCGGTGGTGCTTTGTATGACATTACCATGGACGGCTGGATCGATTACTGTACAGGTAATGGTAATGATATGGCAATGAATACAAATGCGATATACATTAACCAAAACGGCACATTGGAAACAAATGCATCATGGCGTTCTACAGAGGCCGGATATTTCTCGCATATTTATATCGGTGATATTGACAATGACGGGTATTCTGATATGGCAGTAGCTTATCTCGGATTCGGCGCAGCAAATCAGGGACCTACGAGTATTTACCGAAACACTGGTAATGGTCTTGACCAGACTGCTTGGTGGATATCGGCGGACCAGTACAATTCCTTTGACTGTGCTTTCGGCGATGTGGATTTGGATGGTGACCTTGACCTTGCAGTTGTCGCAGGTGATGCTTATTCAGGGCTTGAATCGCCGACCAGGATATATAGAAATAATAGCGGTACCATGGAAACCACGCCTTACTGGACATCGACTGATTCGTCACCAGGCGATGCGTGCCGCTGGGTTGATCTGGATAATGATGGCTATCTGGATCTGGTCGTGGGTTATCGGCACAAACTATCTGTTTTCACCAATGTCAACGGGACTCTCGAACAGACTGCATCGTGGTCAACGAGTGAGCAAGGTTGGATACTGAGGATCGCGGTTGGAGATTATAATAATGATGGTTATAAAGATATTGCGGTGGCGAGTAATGGTCAGTTAGGTGGTGATGAGAGCCAGATTGAGGTATACAAGAACGAAAACGGTATACTTCAAACACCACCGGAATATATCATGTTAACATCGACGAACTACTGTTCGTGCGTTGAATGGGGTGATGCGAATAATGATGGTTGGATAGACCTTGCCGCAGGTGGCTGGTGGGAACCAGTGGTCGTTTTTGAAAACATTAATGGCACAATCAACACGACGCCGGCTTGGTCGTGGAGCGGTGGTTCTGGCCTGGTATGCGAGACTGTGATGTGGGGAGATGTGCGTAATCATGCTCTGACCACAGTGAATGAACAAAAGAGCGGTGACGGTACGCGTAAGCTGTTTTATCTTGACCACCATCCTATTCAGGAACTGGCGCATATATCAATTGATGATTCTATCGTGCCTTTGTCTGAATTGACCTATGACCCGTTGACTGGTTGGGTGTCATTGGCTGATCCACCTCCCTCAGGTATCAATAACATTGAGTTTACATACACTTACAGCCAATATCCTGACCTGGGGGTTACCAACTGGAATGCGTCTAATGGCAACTATCTTTTCAGCAATACGACCGGCATTGAAGAACACGAAATCGTCCGGCATGAAGCCGCGTTGAGACTCGATGTTTTTCCAAATCCATTCTCAAAGCTGACAAAAATCAGCTTTGGCAAAGTGCATCCCGATAGGATAACACATTCATCCTACGGGACAGGTAGCGCAGAGTGTTCAGAGCTGAGAATCTATGATATTACAGGTCGTCTGGTCAAGAAATTCAGCTCCTACTTCCTAGTTTCTACTGCAGTTTCTTGGAACGGTGTTGATAACACCGGCCAGAAACTGCCCAGTGGTATTTATCTTGTCGAACTCAGGGTTGGGGATCAGATAATGCACGAGAAGGTTGTTCTGGCAAGGTAAATCATTTTATTTGGAGTTATAGAACTATGAATATTGTTTTTGATCTTCAAGCATGGATTTCTAAGACGAGTCCATTGGCATTTTGTATTGCGATATTGGTTTTCCTGGTTGTTGACTGCGGGCGTGCTATAGAAAATAGTAATGAAAGACCTCGGGTCATAACCATACACCGTGAGGAAATACCCGAGGAGTCCGAAGTTTTACAGTTTACTGATGAGAATTTTAAAGGGCACATGAAGAAGCTTAAAAAGAAAGTTCCACCCGGCTTTACCATAGTTTTGGAAAAACCTTTTGTGATCATTGGCGACGAGCCGCCAGCGATAGTCGAGCAGCGCGCTGAGAAGACGATCAAGTGGGCAGTTGATATGCTCAAGCAAGACTATTTCAGTAAAGACCCTGACAATATCATTGATATCTGGTTATTTAAGGACGAAGAGAGTTATTACAAACATGCCAAAGAACTCTTTGATGACGAGCCGACAACGCCGTTCGGGTATTTCTCTGAAGTGGAAAATGCCCTGGTAATGAACATAAGCACGGGCGGCGGTACTCTGGTGCACGAGATCGTTCATCCCTTTGTGCATGCGAATTTTCCTGAGTGTCCGCCATGGTTTGATGAAGGCTTGGCATCTTTATATGAGCAATGCCGGGAAAAAGACGACCATATTTGTGGTTTGACCAACTGGCGGCTCGAAGGTTTGCAGGATGCTATTAAGCAGGGAAGCGTACCTTCCTTTAAGAACCTGGCTGACATGGATGCACACGAATTTTATACGCAGGATAAAGGGACTAATTATGGACAATCACGTTACTTATGTTATTATCTTCAGGAGAAAGGGTTGCTTATTGAATTCTACCGAGAGTTCTACGAAAAGCGAAAACAAGACCCTACTGGTTTTCAAACCCTGAAGCGAATTCTCAATGAACAAAACATGGAAGCGTTCAAAGAGAAATGGCAGGCATTTGTGCTCAAGTTGACATTCCCGTAATTTATTCATGGTTTGTTGAGGAGTTTGGATTACTATAGAACTTGACAATTTTGTAATCGCATATATAATATAGTGTATTTTTTGTTAGTTTGCCCTATATGTAGTGTAACAAGCCGGACCTGTGGATACTTTACCGAAAATGGAAAATTTTAGAAGGGAGTTATAAAATGAGTGGTATTGTTGCCATTTTTTCCAAGAAGGACTGTAAAGAAGATCTTTTTTACGCCACAGATTATCACTCGCACCTTGGAACTTCATACGGCGGGATCGCAATTTATGATGGCAAGAAACTCCAGAAAAAGATCCATACGATCGCCAAAGCCCAATTCAAGTCGCGCTTTATTGAAGATATTGATTTTATAAATATGAAGGGGAATACAGGGCTCGGTGTTATTAGTGATCGAGACACTCAACCCTTGATAATGAGGCTGAAATTTGGTGAATACGCTATCTGCGCTGTTGGCTACATCGACAACCAGAACAAGCTTGCCAAACAATTCATTGACGAAGGCGTAGTTTTTTCTGAAATGCCGAATGGAAAAGTCAACCAGATCGAGTTAGCTGCAAAGCTGATTAACAAGGGGAAAACTCTCATTGATGGTATCGACTACCTGCATGACAAGATTGACGGTTCTTTGTCATTATTGCTGCTCGGCAAAGAAGGCATTTATGCAGCGCGTGACAGATATGGACGGAGTCCCCTAGTTCTGGGTGAACACAAAGGCGACAAGATAGTTGTTTCAGAAACCTGTTCCTATAAAAACCTCGGATTCAAGACCAAAAAGTTCCTGGGTCCCGGTGAAATCGTCTTGATTAGTGATGGTAAAGTAAAACAGTTGAAAAAACCGGGTAGAATCATGCAGCTGTGTACGTTTCTTTATGTATATGCCGGGTTCCCCGCGTCAGAATACGAGGGTAAGAATGTTGAGGAATTCAGAGAGTACTCAGGAAGGATTATTGCACGTAAGGACAAGGTGAGAGTTGACCTGGTTGCCGGTGTTGCTGATTCGGGTACTGCTTATGCTCATGGCTATTCCTTTGAATCAGGCGTGCCCGTGCGCAGTCCTTTGCTGAAATACACGCCGGGATGGGCGAGAAGTTATGTGCCGCCATCACAGGAAACAAGAAACCTGGTGGCGCGTATGAAGCAGATTACTGCTGATGCTCTGATTAGAGGTCAGCGTATGGTCATAACTGAAGATTCTATTGTGCGCGGCACGCAGCTGAAAAACTTCTTGCTCGTCAAGTTGTGGGATGCAGGAGCAAAAGAGATCCACGTGAGACCTGCCTGTCCAGCACTTATGTATCCGTGCAAATACCTTTATTCGACAAGGCAGCTGGATGAGTTGTTTGCTCGAAGAATCCTAAAACGTATGTTTGGCAAGCACATAAAAAATATTGAATCGTATCTTGATCCCGACTCAAAACCGTATAAGAAAATGCTCAAGCTCATGGAGAAAAATCTAAACGTGACATCACTACGGTATCAGAGATTAGAAGATATGCTTTCAGCAACTGGTTTGCCCGCAAAGCGGTTGTGCACCTATTGCTGGACTGGTAAGGAAATAGGGGAGCAGTGAATATTGTCCCTTGACAGATTGCGCGATTTAGATAAAATAAAATCAGGCTATACCGTAAGTTGGAGGATGTGCACTTTACATATCCTTTTTCAACAAAATGAGTAAAGCTTGAAAGGAGAAACAAATGCCAACCTACGGAAATGTGAAGTGGTTTGATGGTAAGAAGGGATACGGTTTCATTGAGAAAGAAGATGGGTCAGGTGATGTTTTTGCCCATTATGCAGATATTGCAGGTGATGGGTACCGGACCCTTAGAGAAGGCGAGAGAGTTAAGTTCGAAATTACCGATTCCCCAAAAGGGGAAAAAGCCACGCAGATAGAGCGTGTTGAGCGCGAATAGAATAAACAAATCAAAAAGCCCCGGTACCGGGGCTTTTTGATTATGTGGCAGATTAAGGTCAGCGGATTCTTAAAATAAACCCTGTATCATTGATGTAGATATCGACAGTGTCTTTGTTCGGGTACTGGAATGCCCCGATACCATAAGCGGTATCGATAAAAGGGATTTTACCACCGTGCTTCAAGAGAAATTTCCACAGTTTTTCTTCGGGGTGGATTTGGTAGACTGACATAGTTTGCTTTTCAGTATCTGTCCAGCGTCCGGTAAACCTCGTCACGCGATAATAAGCACCAGCGCCCAACCAACGCAAAGCAAGACTCCATCTTAGGAAATAACCGTCGATCATCCATTGTTCGCCGGAAATATTGAACCAGTGATAGCGGTTATTTACTCCGTCATAATAGGTTATTTTAATTGTATCAGTTTTCTCTTCAGCATATACCCAACCGATTTTTTGCTCGTCTGTATATCTTAAAAAAGTCTGGAGAAACAATGATAGGTAAATAAAAGAAGTCGCGAAACCAAATGTTATTAGAAAAATAATAAATGATGAAAAGAACTTCTTGAGTTTTGTTTTCTTTTTTACTAAATTGACAAACACGGTGATAACAAGAACAAGAGATACAACCAGGAGGGTTGTACCGATAAGACCAACTATGAGGGTAAATTTATCCATTCATTCTTTCACATAGATCAATGTTTTGCTATAACTCTTCTTCGTTCACATAAGGTACGAAGAGATCACTCGTCGCGCCGCAGACTGGACAGACCCATTCATCTGGTAGATCTTCAAAAGATGTGCCAGTCTGGATGCTGTTATCAGGGTCACCGAGTTGCGGTTCATACACATAATTGCAGACGGTGCACTGCCACATGTTCATTGTAAACCTCCTTCATTAGCGTAAGATTCTAATAAAAATATGAGACCTGTCAATAGGAGAGAAGCAACTCTCATATTTAGCTGTAACTGTTCAATTTTCGGTGGAAGGTTGTAGTTGCGACATTTATGGCGCATATTTGTTTTGAATTTCGGAATATTTTGCACGATGAATCCCGCAATTCTATTTATAGAATTATAATACGAAGCGGGATGAATCGTGCGACTACACCCCGCCCTTTTGTAAAAGAGCGGGGTACATTAGTCCATTGAGTTTTGAACAATTACATTTAGCTTGACAAGTCGATAATTATACCTAAACTATCTTTAATTAGAGTATGTTTGTTTACCTGAAAGCATTGTTCAAATCCCTTGCTTGCATGTTCAGACGCTGGCCGCGCCATGTGGAAAAGAGAATGGCGTCAGTTGCCGAACTCCTGAAGCAAAACAAGTATAAAAGAGCAGGTAAAGAAATCGCCTATATTTCGCTGGATCTTTGCGCGCAGCTTGAGAGCGCAAAGATGAAGCCAAAACAAGCAGATGTGTACTTCACGTATCTACTGGATATCATGGATCTTTCTGTTGTGCCGCTGCAAAAAGAAGTCAAGGCGCTGATCTTGGAAGGAAATGTTCTACGTGATTACGGTAAGAAATTCGGCGCTGACCTTAACCGTATGAGAAAGCTTGCGAACGCAATTATCGGCGATCAAAATTGATACAAAGCCATGATCTTTCCCCCACAGATCCCAAAATCGAACAATCGAACACCTGCCCCGTCCTCGAACACCTGCCCCGTCCTCCCCGGGTCTTGACAATCGTAGAAGTATAGCTATAATTATAGTAGTAAAGGAGATAGATGATAATAGACTTAAGTCTGAATCACGTATATTTCTATTCAAATTTGATTTCGAGAATCTATTTTTTCCGTAGAGGTGAAGTTATCGCAGGCTAAGTTGCTTTGAGGGAATAAATTCCGTTAAAAGTTCTTAGAGATAAGTTATCCTCGACCCTCAGAGCATGATTAACAAGGGGAAAATCAGCTACTTTTAATAAATTTAGACGCACATTTTGTGGCTGTTTATGTAGCGTGACATAAAGTTGTTGGTCGGCAAAGTGGAATTTGCCACGATGATTAATAGCGGAGAAAAAAATGAATAAATTTAGGGAAATTTGTTTAATAAATGTAATCTTGTTGATTACAGTCTTTAGTGCTGTCGCTTTTGCTGTAAATCCAGAGAGGGAAGAGTGGATTTTTTATGGTGATACTATTGATTATGAATATCCACCGAGTGGCAGAGGTCCTGCACCTGAGACGCTGGTTGTACTGTGGTGTAGGGGTAATAATGCTCCTGCGCAGCCTGTGCCAGATTTCTGGGAGAGTATATGGGATATTGATTTAGCTACGCCATTCAGCATCACGAAATTTTACAAAAAGATTTCATACGAAGCATCAATGATCTACGCTTATCCTCGCGCTCATTGGACTGGCAGTTACTATTACTGTTTCAACGTGGATACTCTAACCCCCACTCATCAGCATACTGGATGGTACCCTTTTTATAGAAAAGCAATTGAAGCTGCGGATCCTGAAATAGACTTTTCAGAGTACGCACAAGATGGCGAAGATGTTTATGTCGTAGTTCTTGCAATTGCACCTGGAGGCGGGAGTGGAATATATAGCGGTGGGTATTTAATTCCGACTAATGATTCTTTTCCTAGTGGAACTCCAGTTTATGTCAGGGCTCACTATGGAGTTCGATGGCGATGCTTGGGCTTGGCATGGTCTTATGATGTTAAATATCCATGAATATGGTCACAATTGGCTGCCTGATCTTTATAAAAATTATTATGAAATGGGCTCATTCTGTGGCCATTATGGCTATGGTTTTTGCCAATATCATTCCTGGGTCGATCTGATTCCCTCGCCGATAAATCCTCAGTGGCGAGCTGAAAGGATAATAGATAAAAATACATTGGAACCTTGGTTAACCCCAGCTGAAATAACTGAAACACAAATAGATTATCAAATTATGCCAATGCAAGAGGCTTATGATGGTGAAGTACTTAGAATTAAAATAAATGCCTCTGAGCTGGTGCTTAGAGAGCAATCTTTCATCATCACCAATCATCAAAGTCTTGCGCCCTATGAGGAAAACTTCCCGGATTCCGGTTTAGTAATCTGGCATGTAAGAGAAGGAGGTTGGAGTTATAGTAATCGCCGTGATAGAGAAGTTGATGTTGAGTCAGCCCATGGACTTTGGCAATGGGATTCAACTGAAGTAGGTGGTGAGTGGACATGGTGGTCAACAACAGAAGATCCAATTTCTGGCACTGACAGTCTTGATATGTTTAATTATTCCTTACGTCAGGGGGTCTATCCGCCTATTGGAGATCCTGAATGGAGAGGCTTCGGCAGTGCTGCCTGCATGTGGGATCCGGAAACCTACAACCGATTTGATGCCTTTACCAATCCGTCAACTAATCTTTATGATAGATGGCATGGACCACTGTACCCAGAGTATATTCATTCTCACTTCGCTTTTAGAAATATTCATCCTGATCCAACTGATGAGACTATCGTGCGCGCGGATATTCTATTAAACTATGTTCAGAGTGATGTGGCTACAGCGACCGCTTACAATAACTCAAGGCAAATTGTTTCTGATGCTTTAGGAAATTTGTATATCGTCTATGAAGCAGGAGGTTATGTCTACTTTACATCAGCTAACCTCAATGACATGATATGGGAACCAGCATTTCCAGTCGGTAAAGGAAAATCTCCAACAATTGCATTAGACAATAGTAACGTTCCTAATATCATTTGGGTAAGTAATGACTCTCTGTTTTGGGCAAAACGACAGAACTATTACACCTGGCCAACTCATGCGCTATTTTATCCACCCCCTGTTGGTTGGGAAGCATACTACTGCCTTACTCCCTCGTTTGTCTTTGATAATGTTGGTTACGGACACATTGTATTCGAAAAATTTACTTATGCCAATGGTCCAATTAGTCGTCTTCATTATGGTAAACTTGACCCTGCTAATCCCGGATTAATTAGTTGGGAGTTAGTTGACATTGAAATAATGGGCGATAGGTGCCAGTATCCTTCGGTCGCCGTTGATGGTGCTGATAATCCTCATGTATCGTGGCAAAAAGCTGATGAGATCTACTATCGATACAAGCAAAATGGAACCTGGAGTGCAATTGCTAATATCTCAAATTCACCAGAGTATTTGTCTTACACACCATTTTTGGAAATTGCCGCAGACTGGCTTCATATTGTCTGGGTTGAAGAACCTTATATACCACCTGATAATATTTCCAACCTTCGCCATGTTCGAAAGGATCTAAGTACAGGTTTATGGTATCCGCCACAGTGGGTTAACAATTCTGCAGTATATTCAAAATCGCCTCAAACAATAGATGGTGATCAGATAGTCTGGACAGAACATGAAATACCAAACGGAAATATTGAGGTCTATCATAGCAGTTGGGATTATGTAACTGGTTCTTGGGGACCACCAGAAAATATATCAAACACGGTCAGAAGTTCAACAGCGCCTCAGGTAACTAAGGCAAATGATGGCATGACAGTCAATGATTATCTTGTGACGGTCTGGTGTGAGGATGATGGTGTTCTTTATGAAGTGCGAAAAGATAGACGAGTTTTACCAGAGCCAAATATTTTCTACTACATTGAACTCGGTGGTGAAGTGCCATCTCCATTTACTGTAGAAAGAGATGGTTTTATCGCATACGGACCTGAGGATTACAAAACCGTAGACTATGATTCTACGAAACTTATTTATCGCATCCCAGGGTTTGAGGAAGGGTACAAATATACAATAAAATTTGTACTTTACCATGAAGGTGATAGTAAGTGGAAATTGAAGATAAGAATAGATAATGGTTGGACAAGGAACATCTGGGTTCATCCTTATCAATTGACAGTTGTTGGAGGTATTATTCCTGAAGGACTCATCAAAGACGGTGAAATTGTAGTTACTGACGAAGTAACTCAAGGTGAACTCGCAGTTCTGAGCAGTATTATAATATACAGAGAAACTAAAGGACAAGGTGGTGGTCCTCAGACGCTTGTGGATATTGAAAATAAAGCTGGTGCATTTACAATCCAGCCAAGCATAGTGGGCAATAAAGCTGAAATTCATTATCAGATTGATTCTCCGGGTAGTGTAAATATTTCTGTCTTTGACATTAGTGGAAGAAAGGTCAAAACGTTAATCAATGAAAATCAAGAATTAGGACATTACAGACTAATCTGGGATGGCACTGATGATTTCGGTAGAAAACTCAGTAAAGGCATTTACTTTGTACGTTTTGATAATCAAAAGGAAACTGTAACTCAAAAAGTAGTGATATTGAAGTAGTTACCATAAAAAGGGTGTCTCTCAATGAAGATTGGGAGACACCTTATGGAGGTTTCTTATGATTTGTATTCAGAAAAAAGTTATCATCTTAACACTGTTTATTTTGTTTGCAATATCAGGTTTTTCTCAAACAGAAAGATGGGTTTACAGATATAGCGGTGTTTCTGAATGGCGAATTGATTGCGCCAAATCTATTGCTTATGGTTCTGATGGTAATTTATATGCAGCGGGCAGAAGCTGGTATAACAATACAAGAGATGATTTTACTGTAATCAGCCTTACTGATTTAGGTGTCGAACGTTGGATATACACATATAATGGCCTGGCAGACAATAATGATCAGGCATATTCTGTTGTTTATGGTGATGATGGTAATATCTATATTGCTGGATCTTGCTATGGCATTGACACTACTCGTGATTTCACAGTAATTAGTCTTACGTCAACAGGAATAGAACGCTGGGTTTATCAGTATGATGGCCCAGGCAACGGTCCTGATTATGCTTATGCTATTATATACGGTGCCGATGGAAATATTTATGTTGCAGGTGATTGTTGGAGTACTGGTGGCAACACTGATTTCACAGTTATCAGTCTTACAGATTCTGGTACAGAACGATGGGTTTATCAATATAATGGGCCCAGTGACTACAATGACCGCAGTACATCTATAGTCTATGGTGCTGATGGAAACATCTATTCAGCAGGTGATAGTTATGGTCTTGGCACCTATGAGGACTTCACAGTGATATCCCTTACTGATTCTGGTACAGAACGCTGGATCTATCGTTACAACGGACCAGGCAACTGGGCTGATTACGCTAATTCTATTGTTTATGGTTCTGATAGCAATATTTATGTTACTGGAAGCACTTTTGGGTCGTTCTTTGATATGACAGTCATCAGTTTTGACAGTTCTGGCACAGAACGATGGGTTTATCTGCATCCTAGTGTTTCTGAGTATGGTTATGCAGGTGTCTATGGTACTGATGCTAATATCTATGTTGCAGGAGCGTTTGGCTTCGATATCCCAGATTTTATGGCAGTTAGTCTTTCTGATTCAGGCACGCCGAGATGGGAATATATTCATAATACTCCAATTAATTCTGTTGAATATGCCAGTTCAATAGTTTATGGTTTAGACGACTACATTTATGTTGCAGGTTGCATTGCAAATAATATTACTGGTGATGATTTCACCATAGTTTGTTTAACAGATTCTGGTGGTGAGCGCTGGGTATATAGTTATGATAGGTCCAGGGAGTATGATATTGCTCACGCTATCTGTTATGGTACTGATAGTATTATTTACGTAGCAGGACAGACCACTGATAGTATTACAGGTGGTGATTTTACAGTAATAAGCATT
>JAUVZL010000007.1 GCA_030602565.1 Candidatus Stahliibacteriota bacterium | reverse complement strand
CGCTCTTTTTTTAAAATTCTCATCTTTTTGGTAGTTTGTTTATTCATGTACTAATTATAGTGAAAAAAATCAAAAAGTCAAGAGGTTTCTGAGAAAATAAAATTCTTAATGCCCTGAAAACCTATTCTCGGTCAGCCTGTTTCCACCTGACACTTGCCAACCCTACCCTTCATATCAATAATTGGAACATCGAGTTCCAGGGTGCCGCTTGAACCAAAGAGCGTAATGCCGAACACAAAAGCGATCGACACCAGGATAATAGTAGTGAAATAAAGCTTATTCATATCGCCTCCTTTGCTTATTATACATTGAATAACACAAAATATTCCTGATTAGTAAACTGTGCTCTTGCTATATTATAGAAATTTACAGCACCATGTCAACATGCACCTGGCTGGCGTGCTGAATAAAAAATCTTGTTTTAAGTTGGGGTTACTTCTGTTTATGTAGGCGTTTTGAAAGCCGGGTCTTGTAACGTGCTGCCTTATTCTTTTTCATCAGCCCATCTTGAATCGACTTATCAATTATGGACTGCACATCAGGATACATTTTTTCAGCTTGTTTCCTTGTTGTTGTCTTATTATACTTTTTTACTGCATCCTTTAACCTTCGTTTCTTAGCACGGTTAGCTTTACGTCGTCGCGCCGATTTCCTAACATTCTTGAGTACACTTCTTGATTTTATCATGGTTGTATTATAACCAATCCATACAGTATGTCAATAGCACAATTCTCATCTTTATTCTGCAATCTTAAATCTAAAATCTTCAATCTATTAGGTCTTTATACATCTGCAGCTTGCGAATCCTTGTCGGATGGCGCAGCTTTTTTAGCGCTTTTGCCTCAATTTGCCTGACCCTTTCTCTGGTAATATTGAACATCCTGCCAACCTCTTCGAGCGTCTTGGGCATACCGTCGTTCAGGCCAAATCGTAACCTGATGATTTTCTCCTCACGTTTGGGTAGATCTTTCAATATTTCGTTGAAGCGGTCCTTGAGCACGGAAATAGCTGCCCGGCGCGAGGGCGAATCAGCCAGAGGATCTTTTATGAAATCACCGACAAAACTCGATTCTTCATCATCAATAGGTTTGTCCAAAGAAATCGGGATTAGAGAGATGTTATGAGCCATTCTCACTTTGTCCATTGGGATATCCAAATGGCTTGCAATCTCTTCAACGGTCGGTTCCCTGCCTAAATCCTGAATCATATCACGCTGCGCCCGTGCCACCTTATTCATAGTATCGAGGATGTGAGCAGGAACACGTACGGTCCTTGCTTGATCACCAATTGCTCGAGTTATAGCCTGTCTAATCCACCACGTTGCATAGGTGGAGAACTTGTATCCTTTTCGGTAGTCGAATTTCTCAACTGCTTTAATCAAACCGTTGTTGCCTTCGCCTACGAGGTCAGCAAACTCTAAACCCCGATTAACATATTTCTTTGCGATCGAAATAACCAATCTCATATTGCCCTCAATCATTCTTTGACGGGCGCGGTTGATAAGGTCCTCCCATGTTCCAATGATCATTATTGCTTCATCGATGTTATTATTGTCAATATTCAATTCTTTTACGAGAACTCTTTTCTCTTTTGTGTGGAATTGAATCTCCTCTTTATTCCTTAACTTTGGGAGTACTTTCAAAACCCCAGTCAAACGCATAATCCTGTCCTTGAATGTATGGATCGCTACGTTCACAACACTGTGTTGCAAAGAAAGGACCGCAAGTTTTCTTAGAATCCGCTCCTCTTTCTCAAAGACCCTCCATTCTATGGTCTTTGATCTATCCCGGCGGTATTTCTTATAAAGCAAAATCAATGAACTATAATCCCGCTCAATTGATTTAACGCGGCGTACAAAACGTTGACGCTCTCCCCAGAATGTCCGTTTGTCCATCATCGTCTCGATTTCGACACGTGAAATCTGGTCCAGGCTTTTATGACACAACTCGACTTGCCGACATGTCTCAAGGATCGCACTTATCGCGCACGGAAACGGCAGAAACTGACGTTCAATCATCCGATAACCGGTTTCTATCTTCACGGCTAATTCATACTCTTCCTCTTTGGTCAGTAGATCGTACTTGGCAAGTTCTTTAAAATACGCCCTGATCGGTTCTTCGGGTCTCAGGGATCGCTTGGTGCGAGTATGTTTTGGTGGGGCCTGCTTGCCGTCCTGTACAATGGTTATACCATGACTCGATAACATTGCCAAAACCTCATCTATTTCCTCGGCACCAGCTTTATCCGACACCAGTTTATTAATGTCACCTAGAGATATTTTCCCCGCAGCCTTGGCTTTATCAAATATCTTCCGGGAATACTTCAATTCACACTCCTTTTTTTCTATAATTCACGATCTAATGCCACCGAATCTTTCTTGATATGGAGCATCTTTTGCTTAAGGGCTTTGTGCTCTTTCTGATACTTTGTCAGTGCCGCATCATCACCCTTGGTTCTTGCTTCACTGATCTTCGTTCTTATCCTTGTCTCTTCAATACTACTCTTATGACGCTTAATGCTTTCTAACAACGCTTCTTTACTCACTGATTCGCCTCTCATGATGATTGAATAAACCTTTTGACGAAGATTCTGATCCGCGCTAGCCAAAGCATCGTCAATATCAATATCTTCCCCCATAAGGAGCTGTTTGTAGAGCCGTCTAACTCCAGGTTCACTGAAATCTTCAGGAACTAGTATACTTTTGATCTGTGCGAAGTGTTCGCGCAGATTTAGAATCATGGCGATGAGCCATTCTTCAGCCGTGGTCTTTGCTCGCGCGACTGGCTTATCAGTAACGTCAGTACGCCGCATCGCTTTTTTTATTGTTTCAACCGGGATGTCAAAAACATGGGATGCGTATTTCAAATACCTGTCAAATCTGATGGGATCATGTATATTACCGATTATTTGAATGAGATCTTTTATTAAAACAACCTCCTGTTCAACAGTTTCGGGTTTTGACATCTTTTTATAAAAGTGGAAAAAATCTGTTGCAGATTTAATGGCCTCTTTCAACACGTCAGCACCGCTCTCATTTATAAAACGGTCAGGGTCAGTATCTTCTGGCAGTGAAGTCACGAATACATCCACCTGTACATTAATAAGCAAACCTATCGCACGCAGCGCAGCTTTCATACCCGATAAATCTCCATCAAACAGAATATTTACCTTTTTAGCAAAACGAGAAATCAACATTGCTTGTTTTTCAGTCAAAGACGTGCCCAAAGGTGCACAGAGATTATCAATGCCTTGCTGAAACAAACTCAAAAGATCAAAATAACCTTCAACAAGGATCGCTTCGTTCTTGGTGCGTATGGCTTTTTTAGCCTGATAAAGGCCATAGAGGATATCGCCCTTCTTAAATATCGGTGTCTCTGGAGAATTAAGGTATTTTGGTCTGTTCTGATCGTCGATGCTTCGACCACCAAAACCAATAATTCTTCCAGACAAGTTAAGGATTGGAAAAATCAAACGATCCCGGAACGCCTCAAGACTCCTGCTTGACGTTGACTGAGAAATAAGACCAGCCGTAAAAAGTGCTTGCTTGGATACACCGTTTTGCCTTGCATAGGTTACTAGACCACCAGACAACGGCGCATAGCCAAGCTGGAAATCCTGCAATTTCTCAATATCTATGTTCCGTTTAGCCAAATAGTTCCGACCTCTTTTACCGATATTTTTTGAAAGGCATAAAGCATAGAACTGACAAGCGATTTCATTAGCTTCGTAAATCTCCTTGTATTTCAAACCTTTTGTCGTTTCGATTTCAATACCGAGGTTCTTTGCCAATAACTTAACCGCGGTTGGAAAATCCATTTTTTCATATTCCATGAGAAAATTTATCGCATTTCCACCTTTTTTACACCCAAAGCAATAAAAAATTCCCTTCTCAGAGTTCACATAAAAAGAAGGCGTTTTTTCCAAATGGAATGGACACAAAGCTCGATAGTTCTTACCTACCTTTTTCAACTGAATATATTGAGATACTAGACCGACTATGTCAGTTTGTCTCTTAATCTCTTCGATCTTTTCTTTCTCAATCATTTTGTGCAATTAGGACTGGTCGACTTGCTCAATTTCTTCAGGTCCGACCCAGTAAAATATGTTGTCAAGACTGATTTTAAACTTCCCGGTATGAACCTCAACAACTTGACCAGTCTTCTTGAGCTGCCTAATTCTCACCATTTCACCTAATTTTGGATAGTATGGTTCGTGATTCTCGTCCACTTTCAGCTTTTCTTCAAAAAACTTCCTAATCGTATGCACAACTTCAGGCTTTGGTCTTTTTTTCAGCTCCTTGATGAGCTTCTCTATGCTCCTTTTAGAAGCAATCAATTCCTTCTTGTATTTCGCCTTCAAATCACTCAGTTCCTGCTTTTTTCTCATATTCAAATCACCGAGCTTTACCTCGTATTCATTAATGAGGCTGGACAACCTCTGCCTTTGCTCTTTAATTGCCTTGAGCTCACATGCCAGGTCCTCAAATAGTGTGTTCACGGACATCTTATCTTTATCGAGATGATCAATCGCATTGCTAATCACCTGTCTGGCAATACCAAGACTTTTAGCCAACTTAATTGCATTACTCGGTTGCGGGACACCCAATATGAGTCGGTAGGTTGGTCGATCAATAAATTCCATCCCGGCGTTCATCATATCCTGACGACGGCTCACAAATATCTTCAAATCCTCATTATGAGTTGTTGCCAGCACAGTATTTCCCCGGCTCGCAAAACGTTCCAATATAGCTATTGCTAAAGCTGAACCCTCTTCCACTGATGTCTGACTCATTAGTTCGTCTAACAAAACTAAGCTTTTCTTGCTCCCTTCTAAAGCATATTTAATTTGCTTGATATGGGCAGCAAATGTTGAGAGATTAGATTCTATGCTTTGTTCATCCCCAATGTCCGCATACACTTCATCATAAAAAGGTATTGTGCTGCCTTCATCAACAGGGATAAATAAACCACATTTTGCCATGAGTGCAAGAAGCCCAACAGTTTTGAGAACAACGGTCTTGCCGCCAGCATTAGGTCCCGAAATCAAAAGGATTTTTTCGTGTCCGTTCATTTTCAGGTTTAAGGAAATGACATTTTTAATAAGGCGCTTTAAGATTGGATGATAACCATTATAAATACTCACATTCTCACTGAAAATGGGCATATTTGCCTTAAGGTCCTGAGCAAATCGCACCTTGGCAAAAAGCATATCAAGATCAATAATAGTATCAATGTCTGCTTCGATACGTGTAATATCAAAGCGTATTATATCGGTCAAACCTTTGAGAATACGTTTGATTTCCTCGTTTTCAAGATCATCTAACCCTCGAAGCCGAGCACTGTTGTCAGTGATCTCCACCGGTTCAATAAAAACTGTCTCACCAGTATTTGAATAGGAATGAATAATTCCCGAGATATCGTTCTTAAAGTTGCGTAGTACTGGTAACACATACCTACCCTCTCTCTCCACTATATTCAAGTCTGAAAAAATGCTTTGTCGATTCATCAGGACAGTATTCAAAATCTGTTTAATCTGACTGCGCAGCTTCTTTTTCTGCACGCGTATCCTGGATAGCTCTTGAGATGCTTTATCGAGTATCTGTTCATTATCATCAATCTTCTCCTCGATTGTACTCACAATATCACGGTAATTACCGAGTTTACTAAAGTATGCCTTGATTGCACATGTCCTGAATTTCCTTTTTATATTATGGATGAATATAAACCAATTCTTTAACTTAACTAATTGTTCAGCCGTTAAATAAGGTAGTACAGCCAATTCATTTTCTAAATATCTCGGCTCAAACGGGCAATAGAGTTGAACATACTCACCACTTTTCATTATATTATCTACCCGGTTCAGTTCATGCTCCGCGATCTTCTGAGTCGTAAAAGGAGATAAGCGCTTCACTTTTTCCCGGGTAGCAGAGATATCGCAGTAATCAACAAGTATGTTAAGGACTTTTGGGAGTTCTAATACCACTTCGGCATGGGTCCTGCCTATATTTCCTCCCGCTGTCGTTTTTGTTCCTTTTTGCGTGCCGCAATAAGACGTCTTTTTCTTTTTTCGCTCGGTTTTTCGAATATCTCATGCTTTTTTACATCTCTTAAAATACCAGCACGTTCAACCGACTTACGAAAACGACGTATCGCATTATCAAATGATTCGCCCTCGTAGACAGTTATCTTTGTCATCTAGTTTACACCTCCTTTTAATAGATATATTATAGTAAAAAATATCCCTTTGTCAAGGGGTAAATTGAATAAATCTCGATATTATAGGACTTAATTCACGGATGTCTCTTCTTGCTTCTTAATCACTGTTCATAATCTGAACACCAGCTGATGTACCGATACGATTGGCTCCAGCTTTTATGAGCTCTACGGCAAAAACGCGTTGCCTAATCCCTCCTGAAGCCTTGACACCAAACTTAGGGCCGACAACCCTGCGCAGCAAAGCCACATCCTCTACTTTAGCCCCTTCATTTGAAAATCCAGTTGAAGTTTTGACAAAATGGGCGCCACTTTCTTTGACAATACGTGCTGCAGCTTGTTTTTCATCAGGATCAAGTAGACATGTTTCAATAATGACCTTAACAATCCTGCCTTGGGCTGCATCCACTACTGATTTTATCTCTTTCCCCACATATTTGAAATTTTTATCCTTTAATTGGCCGATATTCAGCACCATATCTATCTCATCACAACCCATAGCAATGAGATCCTGAGCCGCATATACCTTAGCTTTAGTGGTTGATGCGCCAAGCGGAAAACCAACAACACTGCATACCTTAATATCTTTAGGAAGTGCTCGGCGCACTGAGGAAACCCAGCATGGATTAACTACTGCCGCATAAAACTCATACTTCTCGACATCACATAGGAATGCCATAATCTCAGCTTTTGTAGCTGAGGGGTTTAATATAGTCTGGTCTATGAATTTGTTGAGGTTTTCCACAAAAACCAAAAAGGGGGCAGGTTAAACCTGCCCCCTTTGCATTAGCTATCTTACCATCACCATCTTCTTCGTTGATGTGTATTCATCACTCGTGAATCTGTAGAAATATATACCCGCACTAACTTTACGATTTAAGTTGTCAGTACCATTCCACATAGCCCTGTAAATACCAGGCTCGACTACGCCGTCTTCCAGTGTTTTAACGACCTGACCAAGGCAATTGTAGATCTTAAGACTAACTTGCACAGATTTGGGTATGCCATAAGAAATCGCTACCTGGTTTGTGAACGGATTAGGAATTGGATTGGATAGCGAAAAGTGAAACGGAATCAGTTTACCTGATTCAGAAACACCGATAATTATCTGGCCGTCAATTATTGTAAAGGTCCGCATTAACGCTGACCCCCAATTTGTGGCGGCATCCTGTCCACGTACCCACAGCGTACAGACATTAGTAACACCAGGGTTATATATGCAATCCATAGTATCTACCACTGCTTCTTGTATCTGATTGAATGAACCATCAAGCGCTGCCATTGCATACCCTGAACCTGGTGAAGCAGGGTCAGAGCCCAAAGACCACTCAGCCGCTGCGATATTACTTAGACCACTGAGAGAATCATTGACCGCTGCAGCGATCGGCAGGAGAAGATTAGTCGCGGTCACGATCATCGGGTTATATTGAACTGTCATCGACTGCGGGATAACCTTTGGTCCTATGTAATCATTGCCAGGAATACTGATTGTGAAATTTTCTGTTTCGTCAAAACCTTTCATTGACGGATAAACATCCTTGTCACAGACAGTTACCCTGACACGATATCGTAAACCATTGATCAAACTACTGATATCCCAGGAATAGGGCGAGGTCACGCCGGTGCCTGATATTAATTCAATCCAGGTTTGTCCTTGATCAGGTGAATATTCAATCCAGGTTGTATCAACTGACGCACCACCATGTGTTGAAGCGGTCCAGGCGATCGAAATCGGACTCGATGAATAGGTTTGACCACCTTGCGGTGAGCTAAGTGTCACGTCAGGATGGTCGTGTCCAATGAGCCAGATAAATATTTTGTTGAGAATGTCTGGTAGTAATAATGTATCCATCTGAGTAGCTGAGAAAGCATTCATCACTGTCCTGGTACGATATCCACCCCAGACACCATCGCCTGGCGTCCCGTGGTTACTATTGGATTCCCATTTTGTGCCGACGAGCATACCGTTTATTGCGTCCCAGCGCCAGATATTCGTCGATGTTCCAGTATCCCATCCATTCGGTGGATTATTTATTCCTTGCATTTCATCACCACATGCACCAGTACGGTGAGGACTATAAAACACACCACCAGTATAATCACCACTTATCGGGTCACCCGCAACACCATAGATGTCATAGTTTCCGGCCACGGTGATATCACTGACATACCGTCCCTGGAGATAGTTTTTACACCACAGACTATCATAGCCAGGAGTCGTACTATTATCCCAGGCATGCCACAGAAAATCGTGACCAGCGAATGCAATTCTACCACCGTTCTCCTGATAAACCTTGATCGTCTCCTGCTGGGCGCGAAGGTATGGTGGATATTCATCTTCACAGGGCACAAATACTGCCTTGTAATTCTTCATCATATCTCGAGCAGGTATTTCACCACCGTGATCCGAAGATCTCCACCACGTGTATGACCAACCTCCACTTTCTATTGCCTTTCGGAAACGGTATTGCAAACCAGGCAAAGGCTGGCCTGATGCGGCTCCGCCATCAATTCCATCTGCAAGCGCAACCAGAATATCGACACCGGCAAAACTCCCGGTGCTAAATGAGTAGTGCTGACCACCATTATTATCACGCACCACGTTTCCTCGGAAGTCTCTTGATTCAACGTCGTAGTAGTAGCGAGTCGTTTCGCTGAGACCTGTAATGTGGACGCGGTGTGTGCTTACATACGGAGTATCAGGCGAAACAACCTGATTTAAATTACCTGGATCAATACCATAATAGACCGTCGAGCTGGAATTCTCATTGGTTATCCACACTATGTCAACCATATCCGCCTCAATGTTCTCGCAGTGGACATCGCTAATCACAAAGTACGAAGCATCAACGCCAGCCCATGCTATCGAGGTGTAGGAAGGATTTGCATCAGTATATGCCACATGGATTGTATCACCCTGGCATACTGATAACTTTGAATCACCATGTACTGGTTTGTGAAAGAGCAGCGACATTTCACCGGTAAATACATACGCATTCGCCGCGAGCTCTGTGCAGTATAATGTCTCAGGTTGTGTTTCAGTTATCGCACTATTAATTACTACCATTACCTGATCAACTGAACCTGGAGCGCCATAGTTCGTATCTTCTACTCTTATACGTACCGTGTCAACCACAAAGTCATTTGCCCTATACACGGGCTTATCAAGGGTCACAACGCCAGCAATTGCTCCTGCATTATAACTGATAGCAAGACTGAATGGCTGGGGTCCACACGGCACATTGCGCGCAAGTATGCTCACCCGGTAATCACCCGACGATGGATTGTTCCGACGCACACACTCCACCACGTTCAATGAATCACGACCTGCTGGATTAGCCTGTGATTGACCACCTGAATACTGATTACCATTATAATATGTACCATTGATCGTGACGACCAAGTCCAGGTCATTCACAATCTGAGTCAGTACCGCTGGATTTCCTGGATAATCAGTCCAGACAAGTGCTATCTTAAGGTTTGATGCACCTGAAGGAACATTAAAATGATAATCAACTTGTTCACCAGTTAGCACACCGGGAGTATTATCAACCAACAAAGTCTTGCGCGCCTCACCAGTAAAGTAAAGCGTCGAATCAAGGTCTACCCTGCCCCAGCCAATATTATTGTCAGGAACCTGATAACCCGAAATATCGTCATCAGCGCAATTGACAAGGATTGCCTTTAATAGCGCGGCACTAATAAACGCAAATGAATCCGAAGCAGTCTGCGAACCAGTTGGATACCAGCCCTCGCGTAAATACTGCCTGACCAATGCTGCAGCACCAGCTGCACTCGGCGATGCCATACTCGTACCACTCATACTTTGATAATTGCTCGTCCCATACCATGCAGACACCACGGCCTGCGCCGGGGTAATAATAGTCGGTTTCATTCGACCATCCTGACATGGCCCACGGCTGCCCCAGAAATAAATCGATTGATACTGATTAGCCGAACCATTAAGGCAACCGCCTACTGTCACCACATTCTTTGCAGAAGCCGGTGCGCCTATTGATCCAGAAGATGGTCCACTATTACCAGCAGAAAAACATAAAAGGAAATCTTTTTGTCCCCACATAAACTGATCAACCGCAAGCGAGGTTGAGGTATACTCACCATCAACCTCAGCACCCCAGGAGTTAGTACTGATATGTGCCCTGGTCGGAGGATAATAACGATTATAAGATCTTATATATAGATCATTAAGGTCACCATACGTGTAGATCGAACCTGATGTATTATCACCGCAGTCATTAAAATACACCTTTGCTTTCATGGCAATGCCATCACGATTCGAAGACGCATGTGGTGAATCATCGCCAGTCAGCGTACAGACTGTATGTGTACCATGATACGAACCGCCATCACCAAACACGATCGTCGATGGCGCGCCTGAATCATAGGCTACGATCGCATTATGCGAAGGATAATAACCCCATGTGCCTATTGCTGAACTTCCAGACCGGTGTTGATAATGATTCGTATTAATACCCGAGTCTGTATTATTGACAATCTCACCCTCACCACGTATACCCTTATCCCAGATATTGCGAACATTATTCTGCGCATCCTGGACAATCCACTGCACATTATTATTATGTGTTACTGGCTGAATATACGGCTCGATCCAGTAAATACCAGGGATACGCGCCAAATCATTAACATGTCCCTGACTAACCATACCATGAATCATCTTATTAATACCATTGTCTGTAACTTCAAATTGCGCGCGACCAGTAATTACCTCGACCTCAGCCAAAACAGCACTGATATCCGCATCCATAAACATTAGTATTGTAACCCGATGTTCATTACCAACATGTTTAAATAAACCAGATACCTTGTACGCCGGCTGATACATACCAACCCATGCCACTGACAAAGCCGCACGTACCTTCTCAACATCACCCATATCTTCAATACTACAGACAAAACCATAATGCGGTACATAGAAATGAATGACCACACCATTACTATTCAACCAGGACTTCTGCGCTTCATATACCGGACCTTTAAACTGCACAATATAATACGCAGATTCGTCAGGACGATACTGCATTTCACCCGGCAGATTCGGTTCGCCGGCCTTTTCTAAAACCTCAGTATCGAACGATATGCCATTAGAAAACGTTATCTTACCCGCATTTCCATACACCATCGGTATGAACACACCATGGTTTTCTTGGTCAATACACGGCACCACATCACTCTGCACAACCGGAGCATTTATGGATTGCTTCTGGTTATTGTATAGCGGAACTGGATTTGTCTTCCCTATTGCTGTTGTCACTGCCGCGTTAAGAAAAACAGCAAACACTAATATACCTAATCCTATTTTCTTCATAATTCCTCCTCTTATATCTAACTTACAAACTCCCCGAAAGACTTAAGTTTACAATTACTATATACTAACAATAATTCTCCATTTGTCAATACCTAAAATATTTGATGATTTCGGCAATCGGGGTCCTCCCTCTCACCTCTTTTACTATTACTTTACTCAAAACACCAGGTGCGATTTCTTTTTCAACGATAACATTCTTATTACCCCGTGTCTTGGCCCGTGTCGCGTTATTCAATGCCGGGCTTTCAAAAAGGACTTCATATGTCTGACCAATCATCTGCCTTGCCTTACTAATGACTATCTTGTTCTGAACATTGATTATCCTCTTGAGTCGATCTTTAATCACGTGTTCAGGCAAAGATTCATACTCAAATGCTTTTGTGCCTTGTCTTGGTGAATACCTATACAAGTAGGCATTATCAAACCCTATCTCAGTCATCATGCCAACTGTTTCCTGAAATTCCTCCTCGGTCTCTGTAGGAAAACCGACAATGATGTCGGTCGTGACCGTTGCATCAGGGATGTTCTGTCTTATTCTCTGAACGAGCTCTTGAAAATCATTCTTGGTGTACTTGCGGTTCATTAATTGAAGTATCCGATCACACCCTGATTGGAGGGGCAAATGAAACCACCTACATATCTTGTCGTTGTTTCTAACTGCCTTAATAGTTGCGTCATCCAGATCCTTTGGATGTGAGGTCAGGAAACGAAGCCGCACTAATTCAAGGTTCTGAGCAACCATGTTTAACAGACCGGCAAAATCCGTATTGCCATGTGAGTATTCATTGACATTCTGTCCTAAAAGGGTAATGTCTTTCACGCCGCTGCGCACCATGCTCTGCATCTCGCTCATAATCTCATCTACAGATCTGGAACGCGCCCGTCCCCTGACATAAGGTACAATGCAGTAGGTACAGAAGTTATCACAGCCGCGCATAATCGATACGAAATCGGTTATGCCTGTCCGTTTTGGAAAGATATCACCGTAGACCTCATTACCCAGCTTCGTTTCGATAATTCTCGTCTTGGTATCAAATATCTGGTCCAGGTACTCGGCGATCTTTCGGTATGAATCAGGACCCAAGACCAAATTTACAAAAGCATATTGCTTGGTGATCTCATTAGCCAAACGTTGTGCCATGCAGCCGACTACGGCAACTACCCGTTCTTCCTTATCTGACCATTTTTTCAAAGAAGCGATATGTCCCAAGGCACGCTGTTCTGCATGCTCCCTTACTGAACACGTATTTACAATATAGATATCAGCGTAACAAGGGTCTTCAGTACGTTTATACTCGTTGCTTTCCAAAATATCGGTTATTATTGAGGAATCATTTTTATTCATCTGACAACCGAAGGTCTTAATGTAGAATTTTTTCGGTGAATTTTTATACGATTTTGATTCTTTTGACATTATTATTTTCTATGAGCTTATATTTGAATTTGGCTGAAATTCTATCGAATAACCTTCTTTTGCCTGTTCTTCCGTAGAAATACGAATATAGATAGCGATTTTCATCTTCATCGAATTATCGTTCATTTTGGGAGAAGCTCTTATGTCTAATAGAAATTCTCTTCATTGTTTTCCTTTCGCTATATTCTCATTTTTTGAGATTTCATTGAACGATTTACATTATACATATTGCGGCCGGATATTGCAATACATTTTTCGGGGGGACTTTCCTAATGGCTACTGCAGATACTGCGCATAGTCGAAATTAAAGTCGGATGCCTGCGATTGCCGAGACAGGAAAACCCTTCGGCAATACCTGTCTGGTCATTGCCCGGCATCCCCTCTTGTCATTCCCAGCATCCCCTCTTGTCATTCCCAGCTTGACTGGGAATCCAGAATCAAACCAACCATTCATAGATTCCCGCTTGCGCGGGAATGACATGTCTCTATCCTTTCCAAAAAAATCCAATTTATCTTTTTTGATAAATCTAATAAATATTTCTAAATACCGCATTACGCTCATGATTGGTTTTTGCCATGCTATTCGTCCTTATTGCTATGGAGCATTTTCAATTACCATCCACTTCTTATTTATTCTTCCTCTTCTTGATTTTGAAGGATAAAGCGTAACAAAGGATGTCTTTCTTACGGTTTTAAGCAAAGGCTCGAGTCTCTTATAATCGATGCCTGCCTTTTCTAAAACAAAACCTATCCTTTTTCGAGTTGAAATATTAGGAAATTTAGCAGCATATTTAACCAATTTACTAACATTAACCTTACGATTTTTTGCCTGCTCTTCTAATATCTCAAATGCTTTCTTTAGTCCACCGACAGGTCCTGAAAAATAAATCAAATCCACAAGAGTCCTTTCCCTATCGCTTATTATGACTTCAGTATCCTCTATCTTAATATTTTCAAGCCCAAACATTCTTTTTGCAGGTATTTTAACCATTTTATATCGCACATTGCCTATTGTCTTCGCACGTTGTAAAGAAGTGTTGAGAATATACATTGTCTGGAAAATCTGGTCTGTGAAGCCATAATAGTTATACATAATTGAATACCCTACGTAGTAATTGCCTCCTGGAAAGAAAACAGGCGGCACAAGGAACTCGTTTATACTACTTCCTGCCGGACCTGATTCAAGCGGCGAATAAAAATAAACTCCTCTTTTAATAGCAGTCAGTATGCCTTTTTTCTTGAGCCTAAAGATTATCTGTTTCCGCAGTGCGGGGTTAAACTCAAACCACTTGTCAAACTGCTCTTTTGTAATTAAGGTTGCTTTCTCGTAAGAAAGTCTTGCAATTACTTCTGTTTCCTTTGGGCCAAGATATTTTTCAGCTGTACTATTATTCATGTTAGTTATCTCCTAAGTAACTATCGTAAATATTTATACAACATAGATTTTACACATTTTTCAGTTTTTGTCAAGTAAATAAAACCTGTCCCATAAGTTCAATTATTGAAATTACACCTTGTTTCTCCATTGAGAGGGCTACGCCTAATCAAGTGGCTTCATCTCGCCGCCTCGCCTTCAGTCAGGCATTATCAACGGTCCCAAACGTCTTATCAGCTGTTACCCTTTCAACTTTAATGGTTGCTCGCTTTGTATTGCACACGCCATTGATAAATACCCTGATATAGTTATCCGTTAATCCCTTCGGTACTGGATCCCTTCCCTCAATCACAACGTCAAACAACTTGCCCAAGAGGCTTTTTCTGAACAGGTGGTTTTTCTCCTTGATCAGGTCCTTTAGTTGCCAGAGGCGTTGTCGCTTTGTTCTACGGTCTATTGGGTCGCCCAGGATATACGCGCTCGTCAATGGTCTTGGTGAATAGGGGAAAACATGCAAATGAGTAAATGGCTGTCTTTTGATAAACTTGTAGGTATTGTCAAACTCGTGTTCCATTTCACCGGGAAAGCCTACGATTATATCTGCACCAATCGCAACATCAGTGAAACTCTTAGCTATCAGAGAAACTATCTTTTCAAGATACACGATGTCGTACTGCCGTTTCATTGCTACCAGGATGCTGTTATCAGCACTCTGTACAGGCAAGTGAAAATGGCGACAAAAGGGCAAATCTTTCAGGCATCGAATCAAGTCTTCATTGACGAAATTAGGTTCAAGTGACGAAAGCCTGAGTCGCGGCAGACCAGATATTTTACTAAGCGCTTTCAGTAAATCTATTAGTTGCAACCCAATATCATAACCGTAAAGACCGATATTAGCACCGACAAGCACAACTTCTTGATAACCATGCGACACAGCCCATTTGATTTCCTCGATGATTTCTTCTGTCGATCTGCTCTCAACCTTGTCCCTGACCTTTACCACGACACAGTAAGAACATTCCCCATTGCAACCGTCTTGAATTTTCAAAAAATATCTGGATTTTTCAGGCTCTGGAAAAATGCCTTTGATGAACTCATTCCTTTGTACGTTATCAATAACTTGATCAGCACTATGGAATTTTTCAGGGGCGAGCCGACAGGCACATCCAGTGGCAATAACCTTGTGATCAGGATACTGCCTTTTTGCTGATCTGAATTTCCTCAGTGACTTGGTCTCAGCTTCTTTTGTCACACAACAAGTATTGACAATAATCAAATTTTGGGTGTCGGCAAATTTCTTTGCCAAACAAAACCCCTCATACTGATTTAGTTTGCAGCCAAGGTTAATTATCTTCTGCAAATTATGTCGTGAGGGAATCTATTTTGGTTTATCGGTTTCTTTATTTTTGGCACCGAGAATATCACCGATTGTAAACTTATCAGTTGGCTTAGGCTTAACCGGTTCCTTCTTCTTGACGCGTGGTTTATGGAGTTCTTTTTCGCTGAGTATAATCCTTCTTAATCTGGGGTTAATCTTCCTGATTATGACCTCGACTTCTTCACCCAACTTGTACAAATCCTTAGGCTTTTTCCCACGCCGTGCCAAATAGTTCGCCGGGATAAACTCCTCAATGCCTCCTTCGAGCATAATCCTTATGCCTTTAGGCAAAATATCGCTGACCTTTCCGATCACCATCGTACCTTCATTATGGCAGTCCGTGAATCTGTTAAAAGGATCTTCTTTTGTGTGTTTTATGGACAACGAAATCCTACGGTTTCTGCGGTCGACCATTCGGATCACAACCTCAACATTCTGACCTTTCTTCAAATAATCAGAAGCCTTCTTAACCTTTTTATCCCAGAAAAAGTCGTTCACATGAATCAAACCTTCAACCCCATCGATAAGCTGCACAAAAGCACCAAAGTCCTTGAGGTTAGTAACTTTCACTACAACCTTTTGATTAACTTCGAATCTCTCATCGACCGTTGACCAAGGATCTGGTTTGGTCTGTTTCATGCCGAGCGAAATCCTTCGTTCATCACGAGCAATCGACAAGACGACTGCCTCTACAATATCACCAACTTTGAGAATTTTCGCCGGGTCTTTGATATCTTTTTTCCAGGACATTTCCGAAACGTGAACGAGTCCTTCAATACCCTTCTCGATTTCAACAAATGCGCCATAGTCAACGACGCTCGTGACTTTTCCTTTAATCCTTGCGCCAACCGGGAAATTCTTCTCGATTTTTGCCCATGGATGAAGAGACAGTTGCTTTAAACCAACAGCTATACGGCCGGTCTCAGGGTCCATTACTAATACCTTAATCTTTATCTTGCTGCCGACCTTTAATATCTCAGCTGGATGGGTTATCTTTGACCATGAGATATCAGTTATGTGAAGCAAAGCATCGATCCCACCGATATCGATAAAACCGCCGAAATCAGTTATGTTACGTACTGTGCCTTCAATAATATCGCCGACCTTTATCTTGCTGAAGATTATCTTACGTGTTTTCACCTGCTCTTCTTCAACCACAAATCTCCTGGAAACAACAATATTCTTGCGCATCATATTGATCTTTACAATCTTCACACCAACCTTGTTACCAATCGCAGCATCAATCTCAGCCTGTGATTTGAATTCAATCTGAGAACTGGGCAAGAAAGCCTCAACGCCGATTATATCAACAGTAAACCCGCCTTTTATGCGTTTCTTCAAGGTGGCCATGGCAAGTTCGCCATTTTCGTAGAGATGTTTTATTTTATCCCAGGCAAGCTGAAATTCGGCTTTCTTTTTTGAAATCACTGGAAACCCATCGCGGTCCTCATAGGCTTCCAAAAATACATAAACGTCTTTGCCAACTGCTGCATCTTCTGATGCTGCAAATTCTTCTAAAGGTAAAAAACCTTCGGCTTTAAGTCCGAGATTCAGAAGAACGCCATTCTCAGTCTTTTTGATTACTGAAGCCTTTACGATATCGCCCTCTTTTGCGATGACAAAAGAAGCTTCTAAAAGCTTCTTCATCTCTTCTTCAGAATACCTTTTCATTTCGTACAAATCCTCCTTTGAACAGGTTCGCTGTTCAAGCTTCTATTATATAAAATAGAAGCTATTTGTCAATAGGACATACATAAAATATCACTGTCCCGCTGTACGGGATCCTCGATTTTCCTATATTGACCTTTAAGATGATAAATCGGGATAATCTTTCGTGCATCTTTGTAATCGAGAGAGCGATGAATACTTTGTCAGAGCTCTCATAAAATATCATTTGACTTTCTTCATTATCTTGCTATTATAGAGTGCTTTGAGACGGCTGCGAGTACTTATCTGCACGGTTTACAATGTTGGACCTTACACCAATGGTAAAATATCGCCCGGCAAGTGCTCGATTATTATAATAAACTATCTAAGGAGGTATGATGAAATATCTGTTCCTTGTCCTTTTAGCTCTTATCATGTGTGCAGGGCCAAAAGATGGACAAACCAAAGTAGCATTGGAAAAAGGTACGTACATGCATATAAACGTAAAAGACTATGGTGAAATCATTATAAAAATGTACAAAGAAGAAGCACCCAATAATGTAGCTAATATTGTCAAGCTTACTAATGAGGGTTTTTACAACGGCCTTACTTTTCACCGTATTATCAAAGGCTTTATGATTCAAGGGGGGTGCCCGCGCGGTGACGGGACTGGCTCACCAGGTTACCGAATTGACGATGAAATATCATCAAACCTGACCCATCTGAAAGGAACTGTTGCCATGGCTAATAGCGGTCCTAATACAAATGGCAGCCAATTCTATATCTGTCTTGAACCACAACCCCGACTTGATAGCGGTTATACTATCATCGGCAAGATAATCACGGGCATGGATATTGTCAGCCGGATTGGCAATGTCAAGACCGGCCCTATGGATCAACCAAGTACTCCGGTAATCATGGAAAAGGTCTGGATCGTGGAAATAAATTGAATCGCATAGTATTAAACCATTGCCACCTGGTAATAGTCTAAATTTCATAGAAGGAGGTATTAAATGAAAAGGAACCTATTAGTATTGATCGGGCTTATGATCATAACATCTTATGGTTTTGCACAAGAATTCGACCGCCCAGGACATTGTGGGCACGAAGTTAGACATCAACCCAAACACATGATGAAATTAGAAATGCTTGACCTAAGCCCTGAGCAGCAAGAAGAAATTGAAAACTCAAGGTACGAAGTTGAGAAAAAAGTAATCCCGCTGCGTGCTGAAATCCAGCTCAAACACCTTGATATGCAAAAAGAAATGAAGGCAGATAACCCGAACCGTAGCAAACTCATGACCACCATCAAACAAATGAGCGATCTCCAACTGAAGATAAAACAGCTTATGTTAGACCAGAAATTGAAGATCCATTCGACCCTTACACCCGAACAAAGAGAGCAATTGAAAAAACCAATGCATAAAACTATAGAAAAGAAAATGATTAAGAAAATACATTAAGAAGTTTATAAACTGCTTATTCTTGTCAACCTCCCCTTAAAGGGGAGGTTGACTCCTTAAACAATTCAATAACACTCTATTGCACCTGTGAGTATATTACTCCCCTTTAACAATCTCTTCTGAATTTATGTCTTGACTCAGGTGTACTAAAAAATATAATAACCAAATGCAGTCAGACAAACCCCTAAATTACCCCACGCTCATTACCCTGCTGATTATAATCGGCTTCAGTTTGAGGATCATGTCCATGATTGTGCTGAAAAGCTACATAGCGCCGCAAGCGTGGGAGTATGGTGACATTGCAGAAAATATCGTGGAAGGTCGCGGCTTTTCTCGCATCAATGAATTCAGCCATACTATAGAAAACACCTCAAGCCACGCTCCGCTATATCCTTACTTTCTCAGTTTTTTCTACCAATTCGGACAAAAGAACTGGGTTTACTTGATTATCCAATTAATCCAAATACTCGTATCTGCTTTGACTATAGGGATTATCTACAAAACTACGCTATTGTTATTTAATAGACTATCAGCAATCATTGCCGCGCTTGGGGCGTCTTTGTACCCTCCCCTTATCTACTATTCAACCAAGCTAACCCCTACGGTGTGGACCGTCTTTTTCATGAGCCTAACTATCTTTTTTATACTAAAACTCAAAAACAACTCTCTGAGGACTACTTTTCTCTGCGGTCTAACCATGGGTTTATCTATATTGACTAACCCTATTGCTTTTGCATTTTTCCCAGCGCTCATTATATGGTATCTCGTAAAAAAACCTGTCGGATTCAGAAAGCTCTGCCTGCTTATTTTAGTAACCCTTGTTGTTCTGGTACCCTGGACAACCAGGAATCACAAAATCCACCACCGGCTCGTCCCGGTTACAACGCAGTTTTGCAAGAATTTCTGGATTGGTAACAACCCAAATGCAACCGGCACTGATTACTACCGAGTATTACGAAATGACAAACCCGTTTTCGTGCTAATGACCAGCACATTACCGAGAGAGGTTAAGCACAACCTCAGCAGACAAACTGAAATAGAACGCTCAGATTACTTCCTCAACCAAGGACTTGTATTCATCGTGCAAAACCCTACCAAATCTATGAACCTGCTATTCACCAAAACCTTCTATTTCTGGTGGTTTGCACCTCCTGAGATAAACGGCTCAGTCGACGCGATAAAGTACCGGGTAATAAACACCATGATCTATGCACCGCTCCTTGTACTTGGTATTATCGGCATTGTATTGTCCCTGAGCCACAACTACAAAAAGCAGTCTTTAGTGCTCATCCTTGTGTTAATCATTATCTCAACAACATATATCTTTACCCATGTCGGTCTTGCAAGATACCGAATGCCGGTCGAAACGATTCTTCTAATTTTTGCCAGTCTTTCTGTTACTGAGTTCAAGGGATACTTCACAAAGAAGCAATTGTAGACCGAAGTAGCAAGACTTGTATTCAGAAACTTGGACACATCGTTTAATAGATATTTTAGGAAACCCTCACCCCTGAAACAATACTGAAATGATATTCAGCACAAGGTTCAGGGCAGGCTCTTTCCCTCTCCCTTAAAAAAGGAGAGGGTGTATTATTAAGGAAAACATAAAATAGTTCTCATATCATCCACGAAATGTGTGTTCTCGACAAGCTCGAACAGTAATATTTTATCCTTCGAGTAAGTCCTGAGTTTATCAAAGGACGCATCGAGAAGTTCCTTAATGTATGTTCTCGACAAGCTCGAACAGTAACTCTTTACTCTTCGAGTAAGTCCCACAGAACGGGGCGCATCGAGAAGTTCCTTTATAACGCAGAATCAAGGGATAAGGATGTGTCCAAGTTTCTATTCATTATATTGACATTAACGACATTATGAATATCATCTTTTCAAACCATTTTATTTATTGAACGAGGAGGTTAAATGGCAAAAATTTTGAGTGGTCGAGACCTTGCGGACAAGATGAAACAAGAGTATAAAAAAGAAATAGAACAGATGAAACAACAGCATAATGTTGTACCAGGCCTTGCAGTAGTCTTGATCGGTGACAACCCCGCATCGTTGTCTTATGTCAAACTCAAAGAAAAAGCCTGTGCTGAAGTGGGCATTGTCTCGCATGACCACAAGTTCAATACAGACTACAAAGAAGAAGAACTTCTAAAGCTCATAAACGATTTAAATAATAATAATAATATTCACGGTATCTTGGTACAGTTACCTCTACCTGACCATATCAATGAAGAAAAGGTACTCTATGCTATCGACCCTGGAAAAGATGTCGATGGTTTTCACCCGGTTAATGTCGGAAAGATGATGATTGGTGGATCGTGTTTTCTGCCTTGTACACCACACGGCATTCAACAACTCCTTGTCCGTAATGATATTGAGATCCAAGGTAAACACGTTGTGATTATTGGCCGAAGCAATATCGTTGGCAAGCCTTTAGCAATGATCCTCATACAGAAAAAACCCGGGGCAAATGCCACGGTGACATTGTGCCACACGCGCACTAAAAACATCCAGGAAATCACGAGAACTGCTGATATCCTTGTAGCTGCGGTGGGCAGGCCCCACACGGTCACCAAAGATATGGTTAAACAAGGAGCTGTGGTCATCGATGTCGGTGTGAATAGGGTTGAAGACAAAACCAGAAAAAGAGGCTACCGCCTCGTCGGTGATGTTGACTTTGAAGAGGTGAGCGAAAAGGCAAGTGCAATCACCCCAGTACCTGGTGGCGTCGGACCGATGACCATTAGTATGCTCTTGCATAACACAATCCAAGCCGCGAAAAAACACGCTGGTATTGAGTAGCTATGCTGGGATTCAAACCCCTTGAGTACAGGCAAACTGCAAATACAATAGTCATCCTGGATCAAACTCAGCTACCTGAAAAAGAGATGTATAAACACCTGAAAACTGTAGACGATGTATATGAGGCGATAAAAAGCATGAAGCTACGCGGCGCTCCGTTGATCGGTATTGCCGCTGCCTATGGCATTGTCTTAACAGCTCATTCAAACGAGCTCGAGAGCATACTCAAAGCAGCTGACTACTTAGAATCTGCCCGACCTACGGCAGTTAACCTTTCTTGGGCGATCAAACGTATGAAAGATGTTGCTGCCAAGTCAAAAAACCTGTTTGAAGGGCTTTTGAAAGAAGCACAGGCAATCGAGCAGGAAGACCGTAGTGCTTGTCAGTACATCGGGCAATATGGCAGTGAATTGGTGAAGGCACATGCTAAGATCATGGTTCACTGCAATGCTGGCGCCTTGGCTACCGCCGGTATTGGCACGGCGCTCGGTATTATCTACACGGCAGAAAGCCAGAACAAGAACCCGGTTGTCTATGCTTGTGAAACTAGACCACTATTGCAAGGGGCGCGACTGACTTCCTGGGAACTCACGAAGAACCGTATTAAGACCTATGTTATATCTGATAATATGGCTGCCACTTATATGCCGGAGATGGACCTGGCCATTGTGGGTGCAGACTGCATTGCGTTAAACGGGGATACTGCCAATAAGATCGGCACCCGCGGCTTGGCAATCATTGCCCGATATAATAACGTACCATTCTATGTTGCAGCACCACTCTCCACTTTTGATTTCAGTATCGAAACAGGCGCTGATATACCGATCGAAATGCGCTCTGAAGACGAACTAAGAAAATTCAATAATAAAAAAATCGTTGCTGACCGGGCAGGAATTTACAACCCCGCATTTGATATTACACCAGCTGATTTGATAAGTGGCATAGTAACTGAGAAAGGTATCATAGAACGACCAGACCGAACGAAAATAGAAAGACTCAAGAATAGTGGTTTAAACAAGTATCTATGATAGGACTCCTATTGTTCCTTGTCAGCGTTGATTCACTGCCGCCGATCCCTGACCTATCCCAGGTAATATTTCCAGAACCGCACCTGTGGTTAGAACCAGCCGAGAAAAGTGTCGAGCTCGGTTCTTATGGAGGTCAGTATTTTGGCGGTTTGTGTGATATTGTGTTCAAGAATTTCAAGCTTTCTGCCTTGTACGATCAACGTGAGGATTGGGATTCAATAATAAGCGCAAGTGGTTCACTTTCCTACTCAATACCACTAGCCCATCTCTTTCTGAAACCATCAGTTAACGGCCTTTTCCATAAAAGGGATGATGAATACCGCTTGCTCTGCCCTAACCTTGATATGGCAGTGAACCTACCGTGGGCAATCATCCTGGCTACCACCAACGCTGATTTGTGGCAGATCAATAGCCTGAATTACCAAGAATACACTGCTGCTGTAAACCTTATCTTTGATCGTGTTATCTACCTGCCTCATTTTGAAATCAGGGGTATTTATTCAGGGAAAAAACTCGAACCGAACCTGACTGGCAAATTACACATAAGTAACCTCCATCTCTCGGTCGGTTCGCGGTTATCTCAAGGCTTCCCATCACCGACACTCAACATACAATACCTCAATCCAAGATTGAAAGTCGGCGCAAGCTTCAGGACTGGTCCTTTGATACGGACGCTAAAACAGAAGTTCGATCCAGCACTGCCGCTTCAATACAGAATATCGATGCCCAGTGAAAGTCTCAAAACCGGTATTGCTCTTGATCTCAAACTAGATCTTTATCACCATAGCTTTCAAATTATCGGGTCTTATAATAGTTGGCGCGAAAAACTCGCACCCGGCCAAGGTTTTATTATAAAAACAAAAGGGGATGTTGAGGAATTAAATATCTGCGTAACAATAAAAGACGATTTCACATACAGAAATATGCATTTTGAAAACTCCTTGTGTGTTACTTATAATTGGTCGGATACAATAATCGCCTTTGTCCCCCGACATACCGCGTGTGATACGATAAGTATAGGGGTAGGCCCCATCGTGATCGCGGCGGAAGCAGTACATTATGCGGCGCGAGATGGAGTAGTGAATGACCTAGCCCCGTTGTTTATGATAAACCCAAGTGTCGCTTGTAGGTACAAGATATTCAAGGTGTTTCTAACCGTGCACAATGCAACTGATGAAACAGAACAAATTTATGATGGTTATTTTCTTACCGGACGGCAATATGCTGCAGGGTTAGTGTTCAGCTATGCATTTTAAAAGATCAAACAAGCTACAATCTCAACACTTTCATCATTTGATGGTGAATTAGACGGTTTGTTCCAAGGACTTCGTCGCCATAGATATCAAATTTGTTACCCTTGAAATCAGTAATTCTACCACCTGCCTCCTTGAGAATCAACGAACCTGCTGCTTGATCCCATGGTGAAAGTTTAAGTTCCCAATAACCGTCGAATCTACCGCACGCAGTGTAGCACAGATCTAATGCAGCAGAGCCCAAACGCCTCACGGCCTGGGCACGTACCGCAAAATCGGCAAAGTGACTCAAGTTGTTTTCACTTGACGTTCTTATGTCGTAAGGAAAACCAGTAACAAGGAGGGCACGGTCTAACTTCCGAACACCTGACACTTTTATTCTCTTCCGATCCCTGAATGCACCATTACCTTTGATTGCAAAAAACATTTCCTGACGCGTCGGGTCATAGACAACACCGAGTAAAATATCTCCTTCTACTTCCAGGGCAATGGAAATTGTCCAGATCGGTAATCCGTGAGCAAAATTCGTTGTACCATCCAGGGGATCGATTATCCACTTTAGCAAAGCATCGGCATTACACCTTATCCCCTCTTCACTAAGGATACCATATCGTGGATATTTCTTTGCCAGTTCCGCAACAATCATATCCTGTGATTTTTTGTCGAATTGCGTCACAATATCAATTTCTCCCTTGTAACGAAGCTGCTTCTTTTTCTCAGCACTCTTGAATATGTAGGCACCTACTTTTATCGCTAGATCGATGATATCACCTAAACAGCGTTTGAGTTCACGCTTTTGTATCATTCTACTCATCGTCATTTGATTGCCGGCTACTTAAATCCTTCAGTTTCTTGCGGGTATCAATCAGGGGTCTGATTTTATCGCATTCAGCCTTGCTGAGCTTGCTGTATTTTGACCGGCGGTCGATAAGAACACACTTCTCGAAATAGCCAATCGCATTCTTGAACTCATAGCGCTTCACCTCAGCCAAACCCAGATAGTAATAAGCTTCCTGTAAATTTGGCCCAAGTTTGAGCGCCTTCTTGAAGAATCTTACTGCATCGTCGAGCATTGACCGCTCGTAATAGACCAGACCCAAGTAGTAGTTGGCATACAGAGACGCCATTCGATCTTTTGTTTGCTTTGCGGCTTTACCCAGATGTTCTATTGCTTCACCCCATATGCCTTTTTTATAGCATATATAGCCAAGGTTGTTGAGCGCAAAAGGGTTGTCAGGTTCATTAACCAAAACCTTTTGTAGGTGCATCATGGCATCATCATATTGATCCTTGTCCATCAAAGCTAAGCACATAAAACCTAATCCTTTTATGTTTTTTGGCTCAATATCAAGAACTCTCTTAAGCACCTTTATTGCTTCATCCAAGTCCTCCATGACTATGAGGTTCCAAGCGCGGTCAAGCAAGGTAGCCAGGTCCAATTCAGCTGATGTCTGTGATTTCACAAAAGAATAGAATTTACCAACTTCAGTATAAGTTGTTTTACTTTTCTTAAACTCATGGGCAATGCTTCTTATTTTTTCCTGGGCTTCGGTGAGTATCTTAAGGCCATTCGCAATGTCGACGTATATCTTTTTTATTTCGTCCCTTATCGCTTTGTCATCTTCAGGTTTGAAGTGTTTGACTCTATGTTCCAGTGCTGTAAGCCGCTCCTGTAGATCTTTATTCCCTTGTTTCATATCTTTTTCGCAACATACTCAAAAATCTTGTCTGGGATTAAATTCAATGGCAGAACATAATCGACCACACCGGTGTTTATCGCTGATTGCGGCATCCCTCCGATAATCGCGTCATCCGGGTCTTGAGCAATAACAACACCACCGTGTCTCTTGATTACCTTTATGCCAGCGGCGCCGTCACGTCCCATCCCAGTCAAAACAATACCGACTGCGGCATCTTTGTAAACGGTTGCCATAGATTCAAATAAAATATCTGCCGATGGCTTAACGCCGTGTCTTGCTGGCTCGTCACTCAGCACAACTTTGGTGCCGGCATCATCGACCTTTATGTGATGGCCACCCGGTGCAACAAGAACTTCTCCATCCGAGATTGGATCACCATCTTCTGCTTCTCTGACGACCATACTGGCTCGCTCATTCATGTGCAAGGCAAGGCTGGCAGTAAAATACCTTGGCATATGCTGCACCACAATAATTCGTAAACCACACTTTGCCGGAAACGAAGGGATGATATAGTTGAGCGCGCGCACACCGCCGGTCGATGCAGCGATACCAACATAGAGCTCGCGGAATATCGATATTTTCTTCCGAACCTTACCCTCCAGGACCTCGGGAAGCCTTGCTTGACTCGCGATCTGCAGTTTATCTATCAAGTCCATCTTATAGTTATATAAATCAATAGAAATAGTACCCGATGGTTTTGTGAAGAAATCCACTGCCCCCATTTCTAATGAACGGATCGTCAACTCAGCGCCGTCTTTAGTGTGTGCTGATAGCATTAGAACAGGTGTTGGCTTTGAATTCATGATCTTACTCAGTAATACCAAACCATTCTCACCAGGCAGCTCATAATCGAGGGTAACGAGGTCAGGCTGCCGCTTGTTGAATTTCGCCCATCCTTCAACTATATCACGGGCATAACCGCAAACCTCAAAATCGCCAGACGAACTAATAATGTCGCCAATAACCCTTTGCATTAAAATTGAATCTTCGACAATGAGGACTTTCTTCTTCACGGACCACGCCTCGCTTTGCGGACTATTATCTTCATAGAATTTTCTCACCGTGTCGGTACGACCTCACCTTGACTTCACCATTATCAATATTGAATGAAATCGATCTACCCCAGTTACCAAATACGTCTTCAGCAATTATTGGGATGTCGACGCTGTTCAGTTCCTCCCTGGTTTTGACTACGTTACGCTTACCAATTGCATGTCGTTCAAAACCTTCGAACATTGTAGCACCACCCACTATCTTGGCGATGACCTGACCTTTAGATGCCCCTTTTTGAGACATCTGTCTGAGCATTTCGGCTATCGCATCACGCGGATATTTTAGACTCATATCGCTGCCAAACGGTAAAAGGCAATGGGCAAGTCCGCCAATTTTCTTCGTTTCGTCATAAAGTATTATCACAATACAAGAACCAACGCCAAAAGCAAGGAGTTTAACCTTACCTTGTTCAACCCGAACTTCACCGATACCAACCTTTTGTTCGTTCATCTCTGCGAATAGCTAACCTGCACTATCCTTTTCCCAGTTGTCTTATAAAGGCATTTCTTTTCTCTGGTAGACGTGTTCAACTCGGCTTACTGTGTTGAACAACTCTACCTCAGGGATGCCTATCAGCAACTCCACTTTACCGATCACCAAGTAGCCATCAGGGTTCAAATGATCGTAGAAATTCTTAAGGATAGTTGATTGGGCATTTCGGTCAAGATAGATCATCACATTTCGGCACATTATCAAATCACATGGTCCGAAAGGAGGGGTTGCAAAGAGATCAACATTTAAAAAACTAACCCGCTCTCTCAACCTGGTATCGATCAAATGACCACCAGAAACACGTTTGAAATATTTCTTCTGCAGATCGTCTGGAGTATACTGAAAGGCAATGTCTGAATACAACCCCTGGTGTGCGACATCCAACACCCTGCTGTCTATATCAGTACCAAATATCTTCACGTTATCGAGCATCCTACTCTCCGCCGCCATAATTGCAAGAGAATACGGTTCCTCACCTTGTGCACATCCAGCGCTCCAGAAAACAAGGTCGTCTTTTTTTCTTTTAAATACTGGAAATATGTAGTCTTTCAAAAAGAAAAAAGTTTCAGGGTTTCGGAAGAAATACGACAGATTTATAGTCAGCGTTTCCACTAATTTCTTCAGCTCAGTGTCATCGTCTCTCAAGTATGTTTCATATTTTGCAAAATCTTTGATATTCAGAACCCTCATTCTGACTCTGAGACGTCTCTTGAGTGGCTTTTCTTTATAACTCTGACATCTGAACGGGGTTTTCTGTTCAATGTACCTGATTAGGTTCTGAAAGCTATTTTCCACCCGACTTCTTCAACACTTCGATGTTACGTGCAATAATCTCTTCTGACGGATTCAGTTGCTGAGCTCGTTCCCAAAAACTCAGCGCATTTTCCGCATCGCCCTGGCGTAATGAAATATTACCCAGCTTGAATAAAATCTGCCAATCTTTGTTTTCATCAAGGATCTTCTCATACAATTCTTTCGCCGCACCTAAAATCTGAGCTTCGTAATAAAAATCAGCAAGATTTCGGCACACCACGTTGTCTCCAAGATCTGTTTCAAGCGCTTGCCTATAGAGCTTCTCGGCATCTTCGGGTCGATCAGTGCTTTCGTAGAGCACCGCAAGGTTGTTCTTAAAAATCGAGAATCTGGGGAATCGGTCGATCGCATCATTCAGCAATTTGGCTGATGCCCCACTATCCCCCTGCTTCAAATGAACTAACGGTAAGTAAATATATGGGCTTATAATTTCCGGTGATTTATCAATAATTTCCCTAAAAATCTCAGCGGCTTTATCAAAATCGTCCTTTTCATAGAAGGCAATCGCCAGGTTGGTTTTTACTCTCATGTTATCTGGTGCGAGCCCGACCCCTTGATTCAGATAATCTACTGCTTCATCATACAATTCCAACTTCAGGTAGACATAACCCAAATTAGTGAGCACTGATGCCCGATTGTCTTGAGCTAGTGCTTTCAATAAATTGTCTCGCGCGTCGGTAAAGCTACCATGAGTTAATTCAATAAGTCCGAGATAGAATAGTGCTTCCGCGTTCTTGTCATCAATATCGAGAACCTTTTTATATTCCCGTTCAGCCTCGTCAAACATCTCCGTTTTGTAAAAAGCAAACCCGAGGTTCTTATATTCTGATACGTCCCCTGTTGTCTTCTTGCTCCTCAAGAGTTTCTCAGGTTTCTCCAATAAACCAGCAGAAAGTAATCCATAGATTGTTCGGCATGTCTCAAAGAAATCAAACTTCGACAACTTCAAGACATCGTCAATACTCCGCGCGCCATCAATCAACTCAATGATCTGCTTCTCCTCAGTGGTCAGTGGTATGTCTGCGCTATCTCCTTTGTGAACTAGCACGGTTTCAAAAGACGGTATCTTGTTTTCAATTTGCCGCCATTCGTCTATTCGTCTTGCTCCTTCAAGCAGAAGTTCTTGAGCTGACAGCTGTACTGTATATTCCTCATGTGATGGTAGCAGATCAGCCTCAAAATTGAAATACCCGGTTTCCCACGTCAACATGGTGAAAATCGTTTGCTCGATCTGCCCCTTGAGTTCTTTCTCTAATACATCTTTTGTCAAAGCGCCGATTTCAATGAATATTTCGCCCAGTCTCTTTTTCTTAGCTGTTTTCTGTATTTCCAGGGCACGCGACAAGGTTTCATTATCAATTATGCTCTTCATCAAAAGAATGTCGCCGAGTCGCTGTTTCTTGTTCAATATTGTGGCATAAATGATTCTGCCGTCTTTGATAAAAACATTGCCGAAGTTTCGACCGTCGGTCACCGACAGACAACCAGATTTACCAGAATATGTTAGCAGCTGAATAACGTCTGGCAAAGATGCCTCAGCCAAAGATCCCTTAATTGCCATTTACTGCCCTCTTATTAATAATTATCTTCAATCAACTCACCACGTATTTCTTTTACTATAAACCTTTCTTCTTTGATTTCCTTGAGTGGCTCGCCTTTAACAACTGGAGGCTCGGTTTTTTCCTTTAGTTTTTCTGGTGGTCTTTCTTCCTCAACCTCTTGTTTGCTGATTGCTTCTTCCCCAGGCAGACCTAATGATACAACCGATGTTTCTTCACTGGCGACCTCGCCTGCTTCAATTGTCTCTCCGAGCAGACCCAATGGCACTACTTCCTGCTCGGCAGGTGCTTCGGTTCGTTCAAATACCTCGCTGACAGGCACCGCGGCAACTGAAGCAATACCTTCCTTTGCCATATCACTGATAAAATCGTCTATCTTGGAGAAAGCAGCAAATTCTGGCAACCCTTTGCCAATCAAAGATTCAGCCTTATCAGGCTCCAGCTTTGTCTTGATATAAGACTCAACTACGTCAGAGCTCGGTTCTTTCAACTCGACCTCGATACCGAGTTCGAAAATCGATTTTTCGTCTTCTTCCAGCACTACATCCGAAGAGAATGTAGCTGAACTGAATATTACTGCCTTCCCAGAACCAAGGAAATTTCTCACAATATCAAATACTTTCTTGCGAAGTTCCTTGTTATAAGAAAAAATATTATGGAAGTTGTCCATTATCAGAACATC
Source organism: Candidatus Stahliibacteriota bacterium (assembly GCA_030602565.1). Taxonomy (GTDB): domain Bacteria; phylum Hydrothermota; class Tepidihabitantia; order SM23-42; family SM23-42; genus JAUVZL01. The sequence goes on along the minus strand of JAUVZL010000007.1, from coordinate 36,965 downwards.
AAAGCTGTTCGTCTTCTCAAGCTGGTGTACCGCATCTTCAACGTCAAGATCAACAAAGCAAACCACCTTATCTACTGATTCCAGATCAATCCTTACTTCTTTCAAGAACCTCGTTCGACCGGTCCCTTCTTTACCAAATACCATAAAGGGATTAAATTTCTCCCCTAAATTCTTGACGACCTGCTCTTTGTACAGGTCATATGCATCCTTGTTGCACGCACCAATCAGGTAGTCCTCAAATGCTCTCTTTGCTTGAGCAACCCGAACCACCTGTTTTATTTTCGCGATGAGTTCTTCGATGTCATCGACGTGTTCTGGAGAAAATAACATCGATTCAATCTTCATGGCTTCGTCAGGAAAATTGCTCGTGTTAAGTGAACCGAATTCCTTCTGGAGTTCAATAAGCCTTTCCACCTTCTTGATGAATTCATCATATGTTTTTTTTAGTTTTTCAACGTCGCCTTCCAGCAAAGGTTTAAGAACGGTAGTATCAAACCCCTTCATCTTCCAGATGTATATCTTCTCCTTGTACTCTTCGCGCACATCGAGTTTTTCTGACACATCAGCCAATACTTCACTCGCGTTCTTCTTCAATTCCTCAAGGAGTGAAGAAACTGGACTATAAATACCCTTGGGATAAAACTCCTTCAAAATCATGCGAACGCTGTTAGGGTCGAGTGATAGGTTTCCGAGCGATGAATAGGCAACTATGCGATTGATCATGCCCTCTATCGTGCGTATTGAACCAATCGATATCTGAGCAAGTTCCAAGGCAACCTCGTCTGGCAAAAGAACCCCGGCTTCACCAGATTTCTTCTTGATCATATCGATGAGTGCCATCTCCTTTGGCGGTAATATGTCGCAGATAAGACCACCTTCAAGTCGGGAAACTAGGTGGTGATCAAAATTCTTCAAATCCCGGGGTGCCGCGTTACCAGAGAAGCACACCTGTCGGTTGTTCGCTAATGCTGTATCAATAACTCCGAGAAGTGCATCATGATATGTATCTGATATCGCATGTAGGTCATCGACAATAATCGAACAGTCAAAGACTTTTGTTTCATCCAGGGCTTTTTCGAATTCTTTGGCGGAGAAAAACTTCGTCGTGGATTTCTTGTTCAATTCAGCTTGTACTGCTAACAAGATATGAGTCTTACCCAAACCAGTATTGGCGTATACATATAATGGATTGAAGAGTTCACCTGGGAACTCAATAATCTTCCGGGCAGCAAGATAAGCAACCTTGTTGCCTTCATACACATAGAAATTTTCGAAGTCTGGTCGGCGTTTCATTTTCCGTTTCTCAGAACCTCCTCTGCACCTACTGAAAAATCCTTGCTCGCCACCTTAACGACGCCAGGTAGCGTACGGTCGTCAAAAAGAGAAACCAATAAATAATCTTCGTGGACCCCGATATAGTAGACGCTGAATTTTTTACCTTCTTGGAGGAATTGACTGAAATGCCTTTCTCCAACTATCCGGGCTAGTTCCATAGTCGAATTGAAAACACCACATGCCAACGCAGATATCGCTAACACATCAAAGGAATGGACAAACCCTTTCTGCACCAGAATCTGACCTGATGCTGTAGTAAAAATCGCCCATACTATATTTGCCTCTTCGCAGAAATCAGCTAGTAGACTGTCGAGTTTTTTGACTTTTTCAGTGGTTAGGATGATTGTTCGTTGTCTATCCATTGTACGTAAATTATAGCAAACAACTAAACCAAAGTCAATAGTTTTTTAGGTTGAATGGGCTATGAATAGGGGCTGCTTAGACCTGGGGCAAACTTTCCATCTGCTTGACTACGGTGAGCTGACAGATTGACTTGAGCGTATCAAAAACACCTATGCCCCGGATTGCCACGCTTTCAAAATAAGTATATCCGTTCCGGTTAATATGCAATTGCAGATCACTTATCGGTATAATATTGGGAAGATCCCGCTTATTATATTGAATAACCATTGGGATATCCTTGAGGTTCAAACCATAACTACCCAGATTATCATGTAAGTTGTTGAGACTTTCGATATTTTCGTCGACGCGTTCTTCCTGGGAATCTACTACGAAGACCAAACCGTCAACGTTCTTAAGAACTAACTTGCGTGAAACATTGTAGTATATTTGACCTGGTACAGTGTAAAGGTGGTGTCGTAGTTTCCAGCCCTTAACACTTCCCAGATCTACCGGCAAGAAATCAAAAAATAGTGTCTGATCGAGTTCTGTAGCAAGACTCATCATCTGTCCCCGTCTTGCTGGACCCATCGCGGAAAATATCGTACGTAAATTAGTTGTTTTGCCACAAAGACCTGTTCCGTAGTAGACAATTTTTAGATTGAGTTCCTTCTTTGCAAAATTAAGGTTTGCCATCGATCTCCTTCTCGATTATATTGAGCCTGTCATCGATTGTATAGATATTTGTGCGGTCTGTCAATAGAGGCGGCGGATTGCCTTCGCCAAACGGTGTCAGCGGCTGCAATAAATTTATTTTTGTACGTTCAAGAAAAAAAATGGGTTGAGCATTCAAACCTGGTTCTTCTTCTAATTTCACTGGTAAATCGTCGTTTGAAATGTATCCAACCACGCCGTCAACAAACCTATCAAGGTTCGTCTCAGACATCGTGAACCCAGCCGCCTTGCAATGACCACCAAAGTCTATAAACAATGACCTGAAACGGTCTAACATCTTGAATAGATCGACTGTATTACTACGCAGTTCACCAAAACACTTGGCATCTTTGAGCCCAATAAGGACCGCGGTTTTTTTATACCGGGCTCTCAGGCGTGCGGCAACCGAACCAAGATAATGCTGTTTTGAAAAGGGAACTATTGAAACAACGAGTTGGGGGAAGAACTTTGCTGCTGAAATAACCGCGTTCAATAACTCATCAACACCTCGCTTCCGTTCCTTGTTCATATCCTCTAAAACACCAAGAATTTCCGACACGCGCTCAAAATCACGGCATAAGAACACCTCTACACCGAGGTTGGGATCAACATAAGCGGCTGAACCAATTGTCGGGATGATCTCACGTCTTATCAAAAACGTATCGACCTCGTCATCTCTTTTGAAGTACTTTATCCACGGTTCATCGAATCTGTTAAAAACGCTCAAACCATAGGAGCTAAATATGCGGTTCTCATCCAATAGAACAACTCGATCTGATATAGTACCAAGCATTAATAATGGAAAAAAATCTCTTTTCAACGAATAGAATTCAGCCGCATTTAGATTGAGTGCTCTTTGATAAAGACACTGGGCAAGCTTGAAGCTAACGCCAACGCCCGCCAGTTCGCGGAATGGATATTGTGAATCGGGCCGTTTCGGATCTACTGCTGGAGCAGGAAAATCAGACAGCTTGGTTTCGTGATGATCACAAACAACGAGTTTCAGGCCGAGTTCAGAGGCGATGCGAAAATTCTCCATACTACTGATACCAAAATCAACTGTTATGAGAAGTCTAACCCCTTGTTCTTGATATCTTTTCAGAACATCCGGGTTAAGGATGTAACCGTCTTTTTCACGCACAACCGGGTACAAAAAAATCCTCTCATCCTGCCCCTTTGTTAGGTCGATAAGAGTCTTGTACATAATTGATGCTGAAGTGTAGCCATCAGGATCATCGTGGCAGTAAATAAGGATACATTCGTTGCCCTTTATTGAAGCAACAATTTCATCAACTGCTTTTCCCATGTCTGGGATTGACCATGGGTCATGGAGGTTTGCAACGTTTGGAAATAAGAATCTTTTTGCTTCACTGTATGACGGGAAACGCGCCGCGAGGATTTGTGCGAGTTCATAAGGTATAGAGAAATCCGATGAGTATCTCTGAGCAATCACCTTGTCGACAACAGCGTACTTATCTGAACTAACCATCTTTCTTCGAATGCTCGTCCTCGGTCATTTCATCACTTTCAACCAGCCCCCTTACGTAGTCCTCAATTTCCTGTCGTTCTCTCGGCAACAAAAGAAAAACACCGCGAAACTGGTTCAAAAAGGTTTTTCTTTTGAACGGACTGAGTAGTATCCCATTTTTACCTCGGTAGACTTTCTTGAACTCGGCCAGGCGCCTGCGTTGGGTAAGGAATATATTCCTGATAATCACCTGCTCCTGATTCACTTCATAATGCGATGGAAAAAAGTAGGAATACAAACTGACAAAAAGAATTATGGAACCCAGGATAGCCCAGAAAACTCCGTAGAAAATTGATACAAACACGAGGAAACCAACGATGAAAATAAGACTGAAAATAGTCTTTATAAAGTTATCTTTTGCTGGATGGACAGACCACTTCATAGGCAAATAGTTTTGCATATCATTAAGAATAAATCACTTGCACTGCTCTCGTGTCCTATCCCCTGAAATCTCATTGCGTTTTGATTATATAGGATATCGATAAAAAGTCAAATAAAAAATTCCCTCTCCCATTGAGGGAGAGGGTAGGCATGTATGCCGTAGTTTCCAACGAAGGCATATTTGACCCTATAGCATACTTATTGTCATACCCTGGCTTGACCAGGGTATTCAGTCTTTTCGCTTTATTTATCCCGCCTGTCCCGTAGGATGTTAATCGTACGGGGGTCATACCCTGGCATCCTCTGACTTGATCAGGGGACCAGGGTATCCAGGAGAGAAATTGGGGTCAAATCCCTTCGATTCACTCATCTCGATAAACTCGATACAGGCGAGATCTTCGACATCTCGGGACAGGCGATACTTTCAGCTTCACAATTCACAAATTGATGAAGTCCCGTTTCTTTTACAGAAAACGAGGACAGTAAATTTTGTGCAGCCAAAAATGAAACTAACAAAAAGAAAAACCCCTCATCGTCTCGCTTTGCAGAACTCAGATAAAAACGTGCACCATTTATGTTGACAGAATGTGAATTAGACATATAATCGTATACTGAATATAAGGAGGATCTTATGTCGAAAGTCAACATAGAAAAGGATTCAGTTATTATTTCAAAAGAGATTTGGGAATGGGCAAAATCTAATCCAGCTTTCACTGAATTAATTGAGATCCTTGAGGATCTTGAGGACTTAAAGAAAGCAAAAGAAGAGAAAGGGCAACCAATTTCAGTTTCTGATGTAGTAGAACGCTACGAAAAATTGCATAATACTAAACTTGAATTATAGAGTTTTAATAAAACCATCAGCCGAAAAATTCATCTATAGACTCTCCCCTAATGATGCTATTCGAATTTTACGTTCGATAAAGAATCTTGAGACCGATCCTCGTCCGCCTGGTTGTCTAAAATTAACTGTTGGGAAGTAGGGACGGTGCATGACAATATGACTTTATTATCTTTGATTATACTGTTTTGTAAACAAATGGCGTCAAATCTAAACGTTTGACAAATGCTACAAAAGAAGCAAATGGTGTCATCTTGTTAAGACTTGGAGAAACGGTTGCTCCGTCTATGAAAAAATTGCCTCTCGATACACTCCTCTCAATACTTCGAGATCTACGACGAGACCTACGGCAACCAATAGATATAAGGAGCCCAGAAATGAAACCAACAAAAAGAAAAACCCCTCGACAACCTTCTCTCGATACACTCGGGACAGGCGGGACACTGAGTTTTGCAATCAAATCATAGATTTGAGAAAAATTCGTGACAGCCATTATCTCCTAGGGTCAATTTCAGCGATTAACAACAGATGACAGTGATTTACAGATACAACAATAATTAAATGCAACGAGTAGACTCGTATGATTATCCCGCCATACAAGACGAGGATCCACGCTATGCGGGACAGCGATTATGAGCAGATTACTCCAAGAGTCCTCGTGAGCGGGACAGTGATATCACTGGTATGTAATTTATTTGGTTTATCGCCGTAATCGAATCTCGTAGAGATACATCCTGGTGAGTTGGATTGGCTTGACATGTGTTAACTTCAGAATATACTCTTTGAAAAAAAGGAGGTGGATAATGAATTCATCTGACAAACAAAAAATAATAGAAATAATGAAAAAAAATTGTCTCCATGCATATCTTGCCACTTGTGATGGAGACCAACCAAGAGTTCGTCCAGTGTCACCAATAGTTGAAGACAATCTGTCGGTCTGGGTAACGACTTTCAATACTTCCAGAAAGGTGAAGCAAATTCAGCAAAATCCCAAAATTTGTCTTGCTTTTGCAGAACAACCCCGTGGGGACAAAGCTGCTACTATCATCGGTCAAGCTGAAATAATTCCAGACATGGAAGAAAAAAGGAGAATATGGAAGTTGGCAACATTTGATTTGTCACAGTATTTTCCAGATGGTCCGGAGTCTAAAGAATATTGTCTTTTAAAAATCAACATCAACAAGATTGAATGGCGAGACAGCTGGACAGGCGGTCAAAAAATCTATGAGCCATCTCAGGAATAAATGAATGTACAAAATATGAAAAAAAGGCAAATTATAAAGACACGACATCTAGTGATCCATCCTATGACTCAACAACATTTGAAGTTTCTATTAAAACTCTGGAATGATCCCGAAATTATGCGGTACGCTGGCTTTGCAAAAAACTGGAATTACGCCCAAATCTGCAAATGGTTTGAGAAATATAAAAAAAATATAACAAAGTATGGTAACACTGAAATCCATTTTATTGTTAAACTTAAGAAAGAAGGGCGGATTGGAGAAAGTGGGTTGGGAAGATTAAGATCAGGCTGGTCGTGTCCAAACTATAAAGCTCCAAAAAATAAGCTTGCTCTAATGACTGATGTTAAGTTAATCAAAACTTACTGGAATAAAGGGTACGGCACCGAGGTAATGAAAACCATCGTGCAATACGTTTTTTCCGAGACAAAAGCTGATATCCTTCTAGTCCCTCCCCATAAAGAAAATATACCAGCAATAAGAGTTTATGAGAAAGCAGGTTTCAGAAAAACAAGAGGCATATGGTATCGTTATCACATAATATATAAAATAAACAAAAATGAAACTAACAAAAAGAAAATCCCCTCGACAACCTTCTCTCGATACACTCGGGACACTGATTCACCCCGTTAGAAATCTTTATTAAATTGGCAGTCAAACATTGTTAATTGCTCGCAAGTATTTAAGGTGTCTAAAAGACACTTTAGCAGTCATCTAACGGGGTAAAAATAGCAGATTACTCCAAGAGTCCTCGTGAGCGGGACAGTGATAGAGTTAGTGCAAATCGGTCTATTGACTTTTAGTTGACTTCATATATAATGAAGGAGGAATAAGGTTTAAAATTCTTGAAAAAAAGAGGTGCAAGATGGCAAATCTATTTCATGCAATTTATGAAAAGGACGGTAAATGGTGGATTGGTTACTGTCCCGAAGTTCCTGGTGCAAATGGTCAGGGGTGCACGTTGGAAGAATGTCGAAAAAACTTGACCGAAGCCATTAAACTAATTCTACAAGACCGTCTTGAGGATTCACTAAGAGGCATGCCAGCCAAGGCTATAAAAGAAACAATTTCAATATAAGTGAAAAGGATAAAATTATTGCGACATCTTCGTCGTCATGGTTGCATTTTGAAACGCGAAGGTACTAAGCATTCTCTTTGGTTGAATCCAAGGAACGGTATTATAGAAGCGATACCACGGCACACAGAAATTGCGAAAAAGTTAGTCATTAAAATAACCAGAAGGTTAGAAATACCAAAACCATGAAAATGAGTGGCGGAAAGGTTGGGGATCAGGTCCCTTCAATTCTTCATCTCGGCTTCTCTCGATACTAAGGGAAGAAATTGGGGTCAAATCCCTTCGATTCCTCAGGACTTTCAGCATCTCGGGATACTCCCCTCGATATTACTCGGGACAGGCGATACTGATGCCTCTCGGTGTGCTCGAGATCTTCGACATCTCGGGATACTCGATACTGACGCATCTCAAATACTTCATCTCATTACCCTCGATATCTTCGACGATATCTCCGACATCCTGGTGAGTTGGACGAGTTAAACAATGGACTTATCATGCGCTGGGGTATTTTGACTATTCCCATCTGATGTAAAGTAGCGGACCATTAATTCACAGTGCGTTATAATGCAATAACCATAATATTACGATCTTAATCGCTGAGCCTATCTGTCATTCAGGCAGATTCTCGAATACATTTTTCATGTTCTGTCGGTAGATCTGAAATGCTTTTCTGCCTCTCTTGGTGAGACGGAGAAGCGTCCGCGGGATTTTGCTTACAAACTTCTTTTCGATATCGATATAACCTGCAGCCTCCAGCTTACTCAGATGAGAAGACAGATTACCTTTAGTTAGATTGGTCTGACGCATCAAGAAGATAAAATCCGCCCTTTCAACGACGTACAGGAAAGCCAAGATCATGAGACGCGCTGGTTCATGAATAATTCGATCTATATCAGTTATCGGCTGGAAATCTTTATTTTCTTTTTTCTTTGAAGACATTAGATGCCTCCACAGTTTGTTTAGGGTACTTGCGGAGAAAACGAATGAATTGAACAATACCAATCGTGAGTAATACTACACCTAATCCGCTGATTTGGACAACCAATACGGTGGTAGTATCATACCCGTGTAGCGTAAAGAAAAGTCCAATGACTCCACTGAGCAGGAAAAGAATTGTAATCATATAATCTATTTTAGCCCTCGATCGATAGTGGGTAATCATGAAGTATATACCGGATGGAATGATAACAACGAGAAGAGGTAAGAGTGCTTTGAATCCCGTACGGTTCACTATCACCAGGAGCGATAGGAATATTGTAACAGTCAAAAGAGTGAATAGTGTTTCTTTTTTATCAAGGCTCTTGGAGAACTCCACATAGCCTATCCTATTATAGGTAAGCTTTTTCCTTATTATTTCTCTCGCAAACTGTGCTAATACTGGGCTGCACGCAACAACAGCTATCCAAACCATACTAACATAGATGAGGGAGCAGAGACCAAACAAAATGCCCAGAAGGATTTTGTCTAGTCCATCCTGCTGAATGGCACGATACGTCTTTCGCTTTACTTCTTCGATGTTAATGCTCTGTTCCATTATAACCTCCTTTCTCCAGATAGGTTTGTACCACAAACTTGTCTGTAACATTATAATGAAAAATCGACTTTGTCAAGGTAGAGCGACGGGGTGCTCGTCCGTAGAGTATGGGCATCTTGACATTGCAATCTAACAGATTAGAATATTATAATGTTATCCGATGAGCTTAAGAAAATATTCGAAATAGCAAAACAGAAAAATGCGACAGATATTCATATTTGTGCACATGCGCCAATTCTTTTCAGGATTGGTGATGATTTAATCCCAATGAATGAAACCGTTTTGACTTCCGATGTATCCAAAAAATTATCCTACGATTTAATGAACAATGATCAGATAAAAACTTTTGAGGATGAGTTAGATATTGATTTTATGCTTGCATACCATCAGAATCGGTATCGAATTAATATTAGCTTTAACGATGGCAACATCGGATCGGTCTTGAGGATTTTGATCGATAATCCTCAAACCATTGACGAATTACATCTACCATCAGTTATAAAAAAGTTCACAACCTTAACTAAGGGTCTTGTTCTGATTACCGGTGCCACAAGTCAAGGGAAAACCACGACAATGGCGGCTGTGATCCATGAAATAAATCGAAATTATAAAAAACATATTGTAACTATAGAAGATCCGATTGAATATGTACATAGAAATATCAAGAGTGTAGTTCGGCAGCGAGAAGTTGGTCGAGACACGAAAACTTTTGCTCAAGGTTTACGAGCCGCGCTCCGTCAGAACCCGGACGTTATATCGATTGGTGAAATGCGGGATTTTGAGACGTTTAAAATTGCCTTGATTGCTGCATCAACTGGTATTCTGGTCCTTTCGACTTTGCACACAATATCGATCGACAAAGTTATCGAACGCCTGGTCAGCTATGGTTCAACTGATTTCGAAATGCACATCCGGTATTTGTTGGCAGATTCAGTCCAAGCAATAATTCATCAAGAACTTATTCCCACAATCTCAGGTGAAAAGCGCGTGGCTTGTGAGATTATGGTTGCAACTGGCGCGACGCGGCATATATTTCGGAAGAGGGGAGCATATTTCTTGAGGAATGTAATGGCGACTGGTGGTAGGGAAGGGATGATTACTATGCGTCAATCCATTACTAAACTGCTTGAGGAAAAACTTATCACTGAAGATCAAGCTGACGCTATCCTTCTAAATTATCCATAATACGAGTTATAGGGTCGGCTTTCACCGACCGTTTAAATTTGATTCAACTAAACCTACGGACTGCCTGCGCCGTTACAATTGATTTGTAATGGTGCTCGTCCGTAGGTCATTGTGTGCTTAGATTTTGTAATAGTCATTATTTCAATCCTGCTTTTAACAATGCCTGGTAGAGTAACTCCTCACCCCACAATCCATACCAAGCATCAATGACCCTACCTTCTTTGTCTATCAAGTAATGCAATGGCACAGCGGATTTTCCTCTTATAGTTTGATATTGTCTATAGCATACATCCCTTGCTTCACCAGAGGCATCTACAATATTAGGATAAGTAACTGAATGTTCTTTTAGCAGACACAAAGTGATTTTTAAGTCATCATCACAATTGAATCCGATAACTACTAAACCTTTATCCTTATATTTTCTGTATAATTCTTCAAGATACGGTATGCCTTTACGACACGGCGGACACCCTACACGCCAGAAGTTTATTATAATAATCTTGCCGCGGTAATCTGAAAGCTTAATAGTACTACCATCTACCCCCTTACATGCGAAATCTGGCGCTTCTGTGCCTGGGTTCAATAACCCATCTCGCTTTTGCGGAAAGCCGTACTCTTGCCAATGTTCAGGTGGTTGCCAAGTAAATTTTTCATCAGGTATTTCCATATCAATAGCTATATAAGACCATAGCTCATGTGATACATAAGTCTCAGCAGTCCGAATTACCTGTTTTAGCTTCCTCGGTAAGTGATCAACCTTAGATAACCAGTAGTATTTACTACGTTGATGATTCATGTAGCTCACTTCGATGACATCATACTCTTGTTCACCTATTTTTTCAGTTCCTAAACATATGACGCTGTCTACATGTTTAACAAGATGGTCTGGATAATTATAGAAAACACTTGGCTGTAATATTGGCATACCCATGTTTATTCGTAAGTTGCCTATCAAATGGGCAATAGAGTATAGACCTAATGAAAGATGTTCTTTCGTGTATGATGTTGAACACGTTTTCACATATTCTATTGAGTCTTCCCATGGAAAAAAAGGGCGTTTATTTGGCCAGTAGGACCACCAACATTTACCGTCGCCAATGATGACCCCTCTCAGGTCACCCTCTTGTTCAACTTCTACACGAGCGAAATTTGGCTTTTTTAACCAGATTCTATAATTGCTTTTTGGTATAGTTTCTCCTTCTAATTCCTCGCACTCATATGCGCTCTCGTAGTACATTGTCTGAGCATCACGCATCACCTGAATCATTTTTTCATATAAAGCTTGTGCCTTTGGATTTCTCTTTAGTGCAGTCTGTTCTTTTTTTTCACATCCTGGTGCCGTTATATATACAAAAATCGCGATTAGAATAATAGTTTTTGTCTTCATCTTTTTCCTGCGCTTGATTATAATACAGGTAGCATGTAAATTCAAGCCTTTTCGTTCAAAATTCCTTACCACTTCAAACAACACTCTCAATATTTTGACTGTTTCTTACCTATAACCTCTCGATTTACTCGAGATCTTCGACATCTCGGTTTACTCCCCTCGATATTACTCGGGACAGGCGATACTAATGCATTTCGATGAACTCAATATCTCGGACATCCTGGTGAGTTAGCTAAGAAGAGACAGTCTACTGCTCCTCAATCACTCCAGTTGCTGCAAAAAATACATGTCCTTGAGAGAATGAAATCAGTTTGAGGGCGTTGTTCTTGAAAATTTCATGGATATCAGATTTAGTGAAATATCTTTTATATATCCTGAATTTACGTCCATCATTTAGAAAGCGTTCGTGAATTCCTTCTTTTTTTCTATATTGCTGGCGTAGTTTGTTCCATAGAGTATCGATAAAAAACACTTGTGCTTTTGTTACAGTGATACGTCTGAGTTTCTCAAAGAAGGCTTTTTCTGTTTTCTGCGTCAAGTGGCTTAGAAGAAATCCAACAAGTACACTATCAAATAGGTGGTCTTTGAAATCAAGTTCAAAGAAATCACCTTTTACACAATGACATTTGTTTGTAATACCGAGTTTGTCGCATTTATTCCTGCACTCTGCAATCATTTTTTCCGAAACATCAATCAATGTTATTTTCTCACAGTTTCGCGCATAATGTGGTAGCCAATAACCTGTACCACAACCTATATCTATAATGTGCCCTTTACCAAATGACGAAATGATATTGCTGATTTTCGCTGCATCTTTCTTATATAGATGTTGATGTGGAATTGCGGTACCTTTGCCGCAATAAACATCGTCGTATTCCTGTGCTCTCTCATTATAATAAGCAAATAACTCCCGTTGTGATTCATCGTGCATATAACATTATAATGTCAATCTGGAATAATATCAAGGACAGATGTCCCTTAACACCTCAAACGGCACTCTTAACCTCCACGCCAAGCTTACTTAGGTCTTCAACCATTTGCTTGAATGACGTAACGTGAATACTTGCAATATTCATCTCAGAGGCAGCTTGAACGTATTCAGGATTATCGTCTAAGAATACTACTTCATTGGGTTCTAATCGGAGATAATTCAATACGGTGTTATATGCTTTTCGTTCTGGCTTTCGTGCATGGATCTCGTGGGAACTGAACACTTTCTCAAAATAATTGAGAATAGATGCAAACGTAATTTTCCATTTTTTTGCATGTATTTCATTTGTGTTTGTTAAGGCAACCAGTCTATGCTTTTGCTTTAATTCTTGGAGCAACTGTTTGATACCAGGGACTAAATCTAAATATATACTATTCCATCCTTTGTCAAATTTCTCATCACTAATTTTTAACCCTAGTTTACTCAAAGCATGTTTTCTGAACGCGGTAGAATTAATTTCACCTCTCTCAAGTCCTTGAAATATTTCGTCGAAATCAAACTTATTTTTGATTTCATTAATATCCTTGCCACTCACCATTGCCCAATAGTTGAGTGCTTTATCGAATGAACAAGTGAAGATAACACCGCCACAATCGAAAATTATGGCTTTATACCTACTCATTTTTCGAACACCAGACGCATGAGTCTTGTATTCTTTGTTAGTGGAGTTTTATCCAAATCATTGTAACCTGCAACATACTTGAATCCAATATTGTCCAATTTGCTGATAATTTCAGATGAAGAATAAAGTCTCCATGAACCTTTTTTAGTAACCACTCCTTCTTCTAAATGTCTATTAATGGTAAAATTCACTCGGCTTGTTGTAGCATCGAATGTTCTTGTTTGATCTATGTTTATACCATTTACCTCAGTCACTTCATTCTCTACAAAGTTGTTCAAAATCCAATCCTTGCTAAGAATTTCAATTAAAAATTTACCGTTTTGTCTCAAGGCTTTATAGATTTTTTGTAAAACCATTTTGTCTTCTTCATCGCTGAAGTATCCAAAACTCTGATACATTATAATAGCAGCATCAAAATTAATACCAAATTCAATTTCTCTAACATCGCCTTGAATAAATTTTACATGAACATTCTTCTCTTGCGACTTGCTTTGTGCGATTTTAAGATATTCTCGATTATATTCAATCCCAACAGGTTTATAACCTCTCTTCGCGAGTTCAATTGAGTGTCTTCCTATACCACAGAATAATTCAAGAATTTTTGCCCCTTCAGATAAGTTAAGAACATCAATTATGAAATCAACATCCTGTCTTGTTCTCTCATCAGAAACACCACCAAATGTCCTCTTCATCCTAAATTCGTCATATAGGCCTTAAACCATTCTGTCTTTTTTGATCGCATGTTAGTTCTTATCATGTACCCACTCCTTCTGTAATAGGGAGAATTTCCAAAAATCATGGTATTTTCCTCTGCAATATCGCAACTCTCTTAATATGCCTTCTTTCTTGAAACCGCATTTCTCCAAGACTCGCGCTGAGGCATTATTACCAACCATTGCAGTAGCTTCAACGCTGTTTACACCAAGTTCGGTAAATACCAATTCCAAAATCCGTTTAAGAACTTGTGTGGTTATTCCCTTATTCCAATATTCCTTTGCCAAGATAAAACCAACTTCTGTTCTGGAATTATGTTGGTCGATCCATACTAAACCATAGAAACCTATTACCCGATCGGTCTTTTTATCAACTATTGCCCAATTTACACCATGTTTTTTATTGAATTTGATGCTGCTGGCTTCGATCAGTTTTGTGATTTGGTCAAATGAATTTAGTTCAAAGCTCGTTAATTCAGTAACGTCAGGATCGGATAAACATTTGTATAGGTCGTCGGCATCGTTTTTCCGGAAAGCCCGTAGTTTATACCCTTCGAAATCAAATTCCGGAAAAGTATCGAAAAAGCGTTCCCAATCTGATCGCATGTTAGTCTTTATCCTTCAATGATTTAATTATTCTTATAATGTTGAATATTATTATAGCAATTCCAACGAAAAGTATGATTCCCTGTATGATAAATACTCTTTCTTTATCCGCAAACAGACTCGGGGCGATTATCGTTAACAGAATTACCATCGGCATCACGAAAAAAATCCACATTAAAATAGCTACCCAATCTGATCGCATGTTAGTTATTTTCTTTTCTTTGGTTTTCTACCTATCGTAACCAAGAAATATCCTGGGGTGCAGCGATAATACTCACCATTCTTTATCTGCTTTCTGTATAATGATTTGTGTTTATTCACCACCCTCTTATAACGAATAAAATCATTTTTCTCACCGCCTCCTGCTACGAATTCTTCCTCTGCTTGCCTCCACCAAGTTAGATTATCTTTTTCTCGTCTAAGTCGCTTTTTTAACATGCTGATATAATATTGTTGACGTGGACTTTCATAAGGTGGTTGTAAAAAATAGACAAGATCGTTGTTCTTTATATCTATATCGACCAATCCTGCTTCTTTCATCATCATAGGAATTTTCCGACCGATGCTGTTATCTCCTCTGCCCAGTTTTATTTTACCCTTATGTGAAACCAAAAGAACCTTCGCGGAAAGCAGTTGTTCCTTGAGCGTAAATTCAGGAAGTGATGTGAAATCCTTTGCCAGAAACGTTGATAAATAATCAAGGTCTTTACATACAATAAAACCGCCAGGTTTTGCTATACGAACCATCTCACTTAGTGCAATTTGTGGAGTTCTTTGGTGATAAAAAAGGGTCTGACACATAACGCAGTCCGCAAAGGCATCGGGGAAAGGTAATTTGTAAGCATCCCCTGTTATAAAATATGACTTACCTTTCTTGATCCAGTTTTTTGCAGCCTTTTTGGCATC
The DNA here is from genome assembly GCA_030602565.1 of Candidatus Stahliibacteriota bacterium. Classification (GTDB taxonomy): domain Bacteria; phylum Hydrothermota; class Tepidihabitantia; order SM23-42; family SM23-42; genus JAUVZL01. The sequence continues at coordinate 21,567 of JAUVZL010000007.1, read as the reverse complement.
CCGGAGCAACTTATATGAAAGATCTACTCCTATGTATCGTCCCTGTCTGCCGAAGTGAGGCCAGTATAACAGGCCCAACTGTCCCAAACCACATCCAACATCGACTACAACCATTCCGTGTTCTAAGTGCATCCAATCAGCAAGTTTTTCCACTGTATCTTCAAACCATTGGTATTTACGTTGTTCAATCAAAAAATTTTTCCAGTATTTCTTAGACCAATCTGATCGCATGTTAGCTATGAATTCTTTTATGATATTTCTGTACCAAAAGCTGTCCAAGATATCCACCAATGACAGCGGAAAACAACGAGATTGCATATAACCACCAAGCGGGAATCAATGTAGAAATAAGACGAGACATCGTTCTGGCAATAAATGACCACTCATATGTGGCAAATGAGGAAATGATTGGTTTGCCAAGTCCTATCATAAGTAAGATTACAATAGTAAATGCTTGGAAGAAAAGCCAACTGAGAAAAGCACAGACCCAGCCATGTCGTTGAGCAATAATACCTGCAAAAATACCCCCAATAAGCAATGGTAGACAATTATTTATCAAGTCTTTCAACCAAAACTGACCTCCATTATATGAACACGTTTTGCCTACATTACCGAAAAGACAAATCAATATCATTGATAATGCAAATGCAACAAATGAGCCTACAATTACGGCGGTAATTTTTCTCTGCATTTTTGCCGAGATCATTCGTGCTAAGAACTGACCAAAATATCCACTTGCAGCACCAACTGGTAATCCCATTGTATGCCAGAGAACAAAAATCATTGGGGTTTTGCCACTTAGATCAGTAAATACCGAGCTACTTGCCCAAATCATAGCAATTATAAAACCTGAAATCCACCCTTTATCGTGTGCAAAGTAGCCTGCAATAATTCCTCCTAAGAACAAGGGCAGATACCACATGAAAAACCATCCTAATAGCGATTTTTCATTCCCTAGTACAATCATACCAATGGCACTTATCATTAAGCCAAGCAGTATACCAAAAATCCTCTTCAGCATCATTATGACTTTACTCTTTTCGCTATTACTGTTCGCTTGCATATTAGTCCTCGCCTCCTGGATCCAAAGGCTCCAAATCAATCACAACCACCTCCGGATAGGTAAACCAACGTATACGTGGAGCAAGATATCCTTCTAATCCAATACCAGCATTAACGTATATCGGTATACCATGATGATCATAGAGACCATGTCTGTATTTCCCTACGATTAAATACGAGAGTACCGGAATGTAAACCTGCCCGGCATGAGTATGACCAAACAACGCCAGATCAAAATCCGTGTCTTTGCGGTATTCCATTCTGTCTGGATCGTGTGAGAAATATATGTTAAAATTGTCGTCTGGAACAGGTTCACTAAATGGCTCAATTTCGCTGTACAGAGTTGCTCCAAAAATCGATATGCCAAGCAAATCAAGACAGTGCCACTGCTCATTAAGTACATTGATTTTATCGCCAAGAACATCAGCCAGGTAATGGGTTTCCTGGTAATCGTGATGCCCTTCTACCAGATAGACGCCATGCTTTGAATGCAATTGATCAAGGATTTTCACCGCAGCATTAAATCCTCTGGTATTGTATTTGTATGGCTTGATGAACATATCCCCAGTTATCAAGATAATATCTGCATTAAGCGAACTCACGATCTTTATTAATTCTTTTTCTCGTGAGCCATAATTTTCCGCATGGACATCGGATAAATGGATTATCCTGACTTTTTCCGTTATTTTTTCCGATTCAAATGCCAGAAAACGCTGCTTGATTTGATTCGGGTAATAAAATAATGCCATCACAAAAACAAGGAGCAGAAATATCCCTATAACAAACAACGGTATTGTTAAGGAATGCGCAGTAATCTGTTTCCTCAGAAGATTATAAAAAAGCTGGATAGAGAAGAACAAAAACCAGTAAAAAAGAGCGTATCCCAAAACATTAAAAACTATGCCCTTATACAACAACAAGGGCAGAGACAGTATGACCACGAGTATAGAGCAGAGAATAAAAGGAATTCCAATATCCAGTAAAAGGACGAAGACTGAATCAGACGGACATTTCAATCCCAGCACTTTGTCACAAATAAACGTGCGAAGAGTAGGTCCATATTTAAGAGCCAATAAATAGAATATAACAGCAAGTCCAATATTGACAAAGATGTACCAGGGATACTGGCAAGAACGCCAGTAAAGACCGAGCACTATCTCATGGATGCCTTTTAGCATAATCAGATATTTCCACAATCCTTACAATCTGATCGCATGTCAGTCTTTGAAATCTTTTCTTAGCATACCAAACGAGATAATATCGTGGTATTTTCCATTAATGAAAACCGCTTCTCTTAGTACACCCTCTTTTTGAAACCCTATTTTTTTAAAGAATTTGATACCTCTTAGATTTGTTGAATAACATTCAAGCGTAACCCGGTGAATCCTCAATTTAGCAAACATCCACTTTAAGTAACACTGCAGTGCCTCACGAGCATAACCTTTTCCTTGCGATTTCTTTTCTCCAATCATCATACGAAACCATACATTACCGCTTGATTTATCAATAAAATTGAATCTGAGAAAACCAATAGGAGTATTATCTAATTTGGTCAAAATCAAATGATATGTCTGATTACTGGATCTGCGTGCAATTTTTATATCTTCTCTTTCCTGCCTTAAGGTAGTTCTCTTCTCACCTACACGTGCCATCCTCATTAGTTCAGGATCATTATGCCATTTTCTAATTATTGCTGCGTCTTCAATAATTACAGGACGAAGATATACACATAAACCATATAAACGCATATCGAGTTTAGATTTACTCACGCTTTCAACCATGAATTAGTTATTTGAGTTATTTGTATGATAAAGATATCCTTTTGTCAAATCCTCAACAGTAGTTTCAAGCAGCGACATAAATTGATTCCATGCAAACTGTCGTTTCTTTGTCTTCCGCTTACCATACAGAATGTCAATTAAATCCTCAATCATTTGATCCAAACCATATAACTTGATGTGTAATAACTCATGCACAATTATTTCTTCAAGATTCAGGCATTTGGGTTTATGATTTAATAGAAGCGTTGCTTTTCTATTTTCCAAATCTACCTTTATATCACCTGATTTGCGCCACCTTGTGCGTATAATCTTAACAGATATATCCCAATCCCGTAACTGGAGTTTAACTTGCCATTTAGATAAATGCTTTTCTATATTCTTCTTGGTTACTTTCATTTTCTCCTGCTATCAGCTAATTATATCTGTGTTTTGCCTACAGAAACAGTTTTGAATTTCGAGCATTGGATTTTTGAAATTGTCCCGTTTTGCGAGGATTCTCGACCATAAATCGGAATTTAGAATTTCGTATTTAGAGATTAGAGTTTCTCCTTAAAATGGGCCCGGAGGGACTTGAACCCCCGACCCGCTGATTATGAGTCAGCTGCTCTAACCAACTGAGCTACAGGCCCTCCCCGCTTTCAGCGGAAAATTACAAACTCCAAAAACCAAATTTCAATCTCTGAAAATCTTTTTCTTGGGGTATTATAAGCAGCAAATCATAATTGTCAACCGCTTTGATGATCCCCTATCGCCTTCCAGTCATCCTCTTCTGCCCTTTCTCAACCTTCTACATTATTGTTGACATTAGAAAAAAGCCTCTTATAATAGAAAATCTAAGGAGGAAAACAATGCTTCGGATAAATGAAAAAAAATTGGTGATGATGTCAGTTCAAGGCAAAGTAGCGAACCCTGGTGGACGCCGGATGCACAGTGTGGACTCAGCTGGAAAGCCGTTCCATTTGCCCGGAACTGGCGGTATTGTCTACAATGTCAAAGTGGGTGACCCTGCTTTTGGATGGGAAGCAGATCATCTCGAACCCTGCGCTTCTACAATACTCGATGAGAAAAAAAGATATGAAGGACCTAATGCAGGGTATGTCTTTTATGCTTGCATAGGCAACGAGGCGATCATTAAATCAGGCGATGCCAAAGGTAAGAAAGGAGTAGTTACTGGCCACCACGGCGGTGCCGAACACGTGATGATCGACTTTGCTGATGTGACGCTTGAAAAAATGACCCTTGATGACAAAATTCTGATAAAAGGATTTGGTCAGGGCTTGAAACTCTTAGACTATCCTGATATTGCAGTCTATAACCTCGATCCCAGGCTCATTCGAAAAATGTCGATAAAAACACGGGGCCAAATAATCCAGGTACCAGTTACGACAAAAATCCCCGCCGCATTGATGGGTTCAGGTACGGGCAGCATGATGATGACTGGCGGCGACTATGACATCATGACAACTGATAAGAAGTTCATCAAAAAATATAAGATCGACAAGTTGCGCTTTGGTGATTTTGTTGCCTTGATGGACCACGATAATCTCTTTGGCAGGAGTTTTCGCAAGGGCGCGGTGACCATAGGCATTGTCATCCACGGTGATTGCCGCTATGCTGGTCATGGACCAGGTGTATCCACTTTACTATCTGCCAGCATACCGATTATTGAACCGGTGATCAGTGCCAATGCCAATATTGCCAAAATCCTCAGAATTGGTAGGTATCGTAAAAAATAAAACTGTTCTTAAGCTCTATTTGCCCAGTTCAACTAATCATGCTATTCTAGTAGCTTAGGATGTTTGTGGGAGCATAATGGTTCAGTGAAGTACCTTAAGACTATCGAGTGTCGTTCAATACTTAACAAATCAGGTATCCCGGGTATCGATTACGCGATAAATCCCTATATCGGTTGCACTCACAAATGCCAGTACTGCTATGCCGTATTCATGAAGAGATTCTCAGGACATACTGAACCCTGGGGTGACTTTGTTGATATTAAGACAAATGCCCCTGTCGTGCTTGAACGCCAACTGACACGACTGAAAAGGAGGAGCCATATAAATTTCGGTACGGTCTGCGATGCTTATCAACCTATTGAACGAAAATACAAGATCACAAGAGAATGCCTGAGCAAACTCATCCCATACAATCATTCAGTATCCATACTCACAAAATCTCCTCTTGTAACCAGGGACATAGATCTGCTAAGACGGATTGATGATATTGAAGTCGGTTTTACAATCACCACGCTTGACCCAAAGGTTAGAAAGGTTTTTGAACCTGGGACTTCTCCACCGAGACAACGCTTCAGGGCAATTAAAATACTCAGCCAATATAAAATCCATACCTGGGTATTTGTTGCACCAGTACTCCCCTATTTTACTGATTCTGAATATATGATCACTCAAATCATTAAAAAAGCGCGTAATGCAGGTGCGCGCTATATTATGTTTGATACACTCAACCCATATCCAAAGGTCTGGAAAAATCTGAAACGCCTGGTCAAGAAACACTTTCCCGAGGCTATTGAGCATTTTCGTTCGTTTCAGAATGACGCAGACCATTACTGCAATCGACTCAGACGGAAAATCACGGATATTGGTTTTCAAAATATGATGTCGTGCAAATTCGCATTCGGCTGCGGATAAGAATAGGTTGCCACCACCTTCTGGTCCATACTTTGTCCCGCTAAGTATAGGCTAAGATACAAGAACTCAGCCGATTCGAGTAATCAGGTAATCACTGTCTATTCAATCAGCACAACCTTTTCAGTTAATGCTTCAGACTCATTTTCCAACCGCACAAAATAAACCCCTGGAGGCAATCGCTCACCTTTGCTGTTAGTACCATCCCAGAAGATAGTAGCAGGCAGTAAGGAGTAAGCAGTAGGCAGTGAAAAATTCTTGACCACACTCCCTGTAGCATCATAGATTTTTAGCTCTGCGCCCTTTGCTCTTCCTGTCCCGTAGGAGGAACGTGTTCTCCTATTGGTATGCTCTATGCAAAAGCTGATCTTGGTTTTTTGTCTGAACAGATTGGGGTAGATGGTTAAATCAGCAGTCGCTTTAGTATTATAAACCTTTGATTCCTCAACTCCTCCAACAAAGATATAGCTTCCGTAAATATCCCAATCAGTGTTCCTATCTGTTTGCCACAGGACCCAGATATACATATTGCCACCTGTCATGACAGGCGAAATGTCGTCGGCTGGATCAGTATCCACAGGTACTATCGTATCTGCTCCTCCCCAATAAGCAAAATGCGTATAGATATCAGCATTACCATTCCGATTTGTACTAAAAGCTGTACATGTTGGACCATTGTCTTGAGTTACGGCGTCAAAAAACAGTGGATTTGGCGTAATATCAGTGGAATCATCAAAAGTCAAACGATGACACACATTGAATGTATCATATCCAGTAGAATAAATCTCGTAATTCCCATCACGGTCTGACTGCCACACCACCCATGAACCATACGTATCATTACCACCAGGGTCAATTTCGCTCGTTATTTCAGGGTTACAATCATGACCCAGATCAGTGGTAATAGGCTGCGGTAGTTGCCAGGTGCCACTGAGATATTCACTGTAGTAGATATCATGCTGAGAAAATTCATCACCTCTCTCCCATACTACAATTGGATGATTATAGCGGCTATTTATCTTTGGATGAATATTGCTAACATTAGAATCACTGGTGATTGGAGCCGGCGTTGCCCAGGTTGTACCATCATAATAAGTTGAATAGATATTTGTTGAGTCGGTAACTGAATGTTGCCAGACTACCCAAACAGTATCGAAATCAACATAGACAGACGGTGATTCATCATCAGCATCACTCGTCGTAAGTTGATATGGTGACAACCATCCGCCTGACGTATCAGTCTGAGCCACAAAAATATCCCAGTAACCAGTGCTATTGTTCTGCCAGGCACACCAAAAACAATCTCGTGAAAAATCATAGGCAACACTCGGACAACTATCAGTGGAAACATCAGTTGTTACTCTTAGTGTATCACCCCATGTTCCTCCGTAGCTGAACCGAGAAAAGATATCCCAGTTGCCATTGAGATCTGTCTGCCAGACAAGACAGGTGTGAGGATAAAACATTAACTGCATACGACAGGTCTGGGGATTAATATCATCTGCGCCAGTTATCCCAAGATTCATCGGCGATGACCACCACGCAAATGAGATGTTTATTAAAAACACAATTACAAGGATTTTTCTCATTTTTCCTCCATTCTAACTAAATTATAACAAATACGCCTCGCATGTCAAGACCACCAACTTATCCTCTCAATTCATTAATTCGGTAATTGCCGAATTGATGAATACGGAAACGTGGGCAGTGTTTTACTTGTATGACAGAAGTTTGTCTATCGCGTAGTGCTTTCCATCCTCCGCAGCAAGGACTGTTACGCCGGTCTCTTGTTTTAATCGCCGGGCAATGTTCCAGGGTCCGGCTCTTAGCATGGTCATGCCAAAATGGGTAATGATGGCAACCTTTGGTTTTATACCAGAAATTATCCGAGCACAATCTGGTACAGAAAGATGATCGATATCAGATGGCTCCAGGCACAAGAGGTTCAAAATGACGATATCTGCCATATATGCATGGATCAGTTCAGGGAAGAACTTCGTGTCACTGATATAGGAAATTGAATAATCATCACCCTTTATCTTTAAGCCGTAGGTCTCTACTGGATGAATATGACGTAATGGAAACTCAAATGTCACATCCCCAATATTAAGCTCAAGTTCTGGTTTAATTGTCTGTGTTTTCTCAAGATATTGCGTGAGATATTTGAATATTACGCCATCCTCACCAAATGCATCCGCAGGTGCAATTAGATGCCCTCCATGTTTAAAACCACCTCGTGTCAGAATATCGAGATAGACATTTATGTCAGCTGAATGATCAATATGTTTATGCGAAAGTACTATGGCATCGAGCTTCTCAGGGCTGAATTTAGGCACATAGTTTAAAAGACGCAATAATGACTCAGGCCCTGGGTCAACCAGGATGTCCTTTCCATTAATTCTAAACAAAATGCCGCCAGTTGCCCTCATCTGCCTGGCAATGACGTAACGTGCACCGCCCGTGCCGAGAAAAACAATACTATTTTTCGTTGCCACCAAGTTTCTTTCTTATATATTCGGCACGCCGGATGTCCCGTTCATGCTCTTCAAGGATTTGGCTAAAGTACAATTGGATATTAGCTGGTCGCGCAACGAGCATTATCTCATTCACGACATCGAGCGATACATCTTTAATAGTACCGGTCCCAATACCAAACCTGAGTGCTGACAACAGATTCAGTGTCTCGTCAGTACTCATAACTCTGGCTGATCTTAAGACTGCCAGACTTCTGAATATCTTGTCTTCAAATTCATGTTTTGCTTTTGTGAAGATTGCATCGCGTGCCTTCATTTCGACATCAACAATCATGTGGGTTAGTTTTATGATAGTCTGTATTAATTCTTCTTCTTTCAAACCGAGCGTATGCTGATTAGAAATCTGGAAAAGGCTCCCTTTAATCTCACTCCCTTCACCATAAAGTCCCCGCACCGCCATGCCGATCTGCAAGGCGCCTCTTAAGACCTTTTCAACCTCATTTGTGAAAACCAAACCAGGCAGATGCAGGAGAACCGACGCCCTCAACCCAGTACCAAGGTTGGTTGGACAGGAGGTAAGAAATCCATAAGCTTCATCGAATGCATATTCCAAATCTCTGCCAATCTCTTCTTCGCACTCGAAGACCTGGGCGGAAATATCAGTTAGGTTCAGACCACCGGTCAAACCCTGGATTCTCAAATGGTCTTCTTCATTTATCATTATTGAGATATTCCCGTGCTCATTAAGATAAAGACCCGTCGGTTTGTTCATCTTGAGAAACGCCGGTGAAATCAAGTGACATTCCAAAAGGGATTCCCTTTCCAATGACGTGAGTTCCTTCATGTCGATATATTGACCAGGACAATCTCTTTCAATAACTGACCTGGATAATTGAAGCAGTCGTTCAGAATCCTTTACCTTCAGTTTTATCTCAAATGGGAAATCAGATAAGTTACGAGCAAGCCTTACGCGCGATGAAACAACGATTTCTCTATCTTCGCTTGAGTCTCCACCCTGCTTTGCAGGAACTAACCACCTTATGTTATTCAGCATCATCTACTCCAAAATCCTTCAGTCTATCCCTTATCTGAGCCGCGTCCTCATAGGCTTCTTTTTCCAAAGCACGTCGCAATTCCTCACGCAACTTGAAGACCTTGAAACTCTTCCGTGCACCCTGTTTTGGTCGTCTTCCAACATGTTTGCTGGACTGGTGTATCTGTTTTATCAAATTCTCAATGTACGGTCTGAAGTGCTCTATGCAATGACTGCAGCCAAACCTGCCCTGGCGTTTGAATTCTGCGAGCGACAAATAGCAGACCTGACATATCACCTGTTCATCCTTAGCACTTCTCTTTTGTAAAAGCTTTTGGAGAAGCTCAAAGGGCGACAGCTTCTTGTCCATCATCAAACCGCGTTTTTGTGCACATGCCTCACAAAGGTGCAACTCTGTTACCTTACCTGGTAATACTTCCTTAAAGAATATCGTTGCCGGCTTCTTCTTGCAATCATCACATAGCATATAACCTTCCTTCTCTTAAATTATACACATCTGTACCTGTCTTTGCAATATCTAAAGAGTGAGTCACGAGAATGACTGCCTTACCTTCGTTCTTTAGACCCAGGAATACTTCCAATAGTTTATTTGTATTCCCTTCATCAAGGTTTCCTGCGGGTTCATCTGCCAGGATGATCAGGGGGTCATTTATTAAAGCACGGGCAATAGCCACACGTTGCTTCTCACCACCTGAAAGCTGCTCAGGGAGACGGTTCACCTTATCAGCCATGCCGAATTCATCAAGCAGATGTTCAGCCCGCTGGTAGACGCGTCTCGGCTGCTCACCGCTGAGCAAACCTGGCAAAGCTATATTTTCAAGGCAGGTGAATTCAGCCAAAAGATGATGAAACTGAAAAACAAACCCTAGTTTTTTGTTTCTTAACGCGGAAAGCTCTGTGTCATCACGTGATGAAATATCAACATCATCTAAAACAACCGTTCCCCTGGTCGGACGGTCCAAACTACCCATTATGTTTAATAGTGTGGACTTACCGCATCCTGAAGGCCCAACAATGACCACAAACCGCCCTTTTCCCACTTCCAGGTTAACCTCTTTCAACACTTCTATGGTTTCATTCTTTAGAAAATAAGTCTTTGCTATGTCACTCAATCGAAGAATGTTATTCATTACGGAGTGCCTCAACGGTTGTCAATTTTGCGGCTCTTTTAGCCGGATATATGGTCGACAAGAAGCTGATAAGAATCGCGGCGGTGGCAGTAACCACAAAATCCTGAGTCGCCATTTCAACCGGCAGGGTATCAATAAAGTAAACATCACCAGGTAAGTGTATGAAAATGATCTTGTCTAATACAAGACATGCAACAAAAGCAAAAATTAATCCCAGGGTGGTACCGAGGATACCGATCATACTTCCATGATAGATGAAGAGTCTCATAATGGCGCCTGATGTGAAACCATAAGAACGGAGTATGCCGATTTCCTTGGTCTTCTTCTTGACCATGTTTACTAAAGTACCGATAATATTGAACCCAGCCACCAGAACGATCAAAGCCAGGACGATAAATGTAATAATCTTTTCAAGTTTGAGCGCCGCGAACACCGAATGATTTCTCCTTATCCAATCCTTGACACGATAAGGATAGCCAAGATCATTTTCGATTAGCTCAGAGTAATGGGGTGTGGCGTATACATCATCAACGCTCAAACCTATGGCACTTACGACATCACCCATCTCAAATAAAGACCGTACATCTTCCAGATTCATGTAGACGATAGTCGAGTTGTAATCATAGTATCCAAAATCGAATATACCTTTTAGAACAACTCTTTTTGCACGCGGCAACATGCCCAGCTGGTCGCCAAATGGTGAAGCGACAATAAGTGTGTCACCAACCGTAACCCTCAGGTTATGCGCCAATTCAATGCCTAACACGCAACCGCCATCCAAATCAAAAATGCCATTGACTATCTTGTGTTCAATCTCTGTTATGTTTCTCTCTAATGCTTCATCAACACCTTTTATCACCACCCCATCCATCATCTTGCGTGATCTGATAATGGATTTCTGAATTATGAACGGCGCCATAGCCTTGATGAACTTGTGTTTTTCCAGCTCTTGCATTACCGCCACATGATTTTCCAATGGTTCATTGAAATATCGACCAACAACAATGTGTGGCGTACCACCGAGAATCCTTCTTCTCAATTCGTTCTGAAACCCGTTCATCATCGAGAGTGTAATAAGAAGAGCTGCAACACCGACAAAAATCCCGCCGATAGCAATTAATGTCGAAAGCGAAAAGAACCTCCTGTGCTTTGAACGGAGATAACGCTTGGCAACAAAGAACTCGGTGTTTATCACCTCTCCTGCCGTAGTTGCGGGAAAAGGATTACGTCCCGGATTGAAGGTTGATCAAGCAAAATCATTAACAAACGGTCGATGCCAATACCCAAACCTCCACACGGCGGCATACCGTATTCTAATGCTTCAAGGAAATCTTCATCTATTTTGCTGATACCTTCTGCCTTCTGAGCGAGTTGCGCTTCAAACCGCTTACGTTGTTCCACCGGGTCATTCAGCTCAGAAAAGGCGTTTGCCAGCTCAATACCAAACATAATGAACTCAAAGCGCTCAACGAGACGCTCGTCTTTTCTGTGCACTTTAGCAAGCGGCGATATCACTTTCGGGTGGTCAATTACAAAAGTAGGTTCTATGATGTATTTTTGAATCAATTCACTAAACAGCTTGTCAATCTTTGCACCAGTTGACAATATCTTATAATCAATGCCGTGTGCTTTGCAGAGTTTATCCACCTCGCTCTCTTTTGCTGACAATATGTCAAAGCCAAGTTTTTCACTTAACGTATCAGTATATTTGATCCGTTTGAAGGGTCGTTTGAATTCTACCTCACGGTCGCAGAATACCATGGTTTTTGAACTACTTAGATTATCGAGCAAAAATTCCACAAGGTGTTCAACAAGATCCATAATACCTTCATAATCAGTATAAGCTTGATACACCTCAATCATGCTGAACTCGGGGTTATGGAAACGGTCAATACCTTCATTGCGAAAGTCACGGCAGATTTCATACACCTTCTCATAACCACCAACGATCAATCTCTTGAGATAAAGCTCATCAGCGATCCTCAAATACATATCCCTTTCCAAAGCATTATAATAAGTTTTAAATGGATTAGCCTCACCGCCACCATAGATAGGCTGGAGAATAGGTGTTTCCATCTCAACAAATCCATGGTCATCAAAGAATTTGCGAATCAAACCCACCAATCTTGTCCTCTTTTTAAAAATCTCACGTATCTCAGGGTTAGCGATAAGGTCAAGATAACGTTTTCTATACCTTATTTCAACATCTTTCAACCCGTGCCATTTCTCAGGTAGGGGTCTTAGGGTTTTCGCAAGCAATGCAAAATCACTTACGAGTATTGTTATCTCACCGGTTTTTGTCTTAAAAAGATTACCTTTGATGCCGATAAAATCGCCGATGTCAAATAGCCCAAAGACAGCAAATCTGTCACCAAGTCTGTCTTGACGAAAATAGACCTGCATTTTCGAAGTCTCATCCGTGAGGGTAGCAAAAATAGTCTTGCCGTGGCCACGAATCGCAAGAATTCTACCGCAGCTTGCCACTATCTCTTCTGATTGGCTCAGCTTCTCAAAACCCTCCTTCAGCTCAGTAAAAGTATGGGTACGCTCATATTTGTACGGGTAAGGGTTAATTTTCATCTTGCGCAGCTCCGCGAGTTTCCTCAGCCGTTCATCCATACTGAATGATATCCTAAAAAATCCGAAAGTCAATATTGAATGCGCATAGATAGGCGTTGTGATCGTTAATATCGTTTCTTTAGTCTATTTAGTTTCTTTAGTTTATTTGGTTTTTTTATTTGTTCTTTTTCACCGATACACCGGTACTCCGTTACCCCAATACACAGTTGAGTGACTTAATGACGCTTCTCTTGCCGCTCACCTTCTAGTTCCTAGTGCATCCTATCCTTACGGTCAATCATTGACTAATATTCCTTTTTTAGGTATAATACTTATCGTGAGGGAAAAAAGACTTGCCACAATCCTCTATGCAGACCTTACTGGATTTACTGAGCTAACCTCAAAACTGGGACCTGAAAGAATCGCCGAATTTGTCAACGAGTGCTTCAGAACCCTGGATTCGATAATCCACATCCATGACGGCACTGTTTTGCGCCACGAAGGCGACCGTGTCATGGCGATCTTTGGCTTCCCGAAATCGCATGGCTATGATTCGTATAGCGCGGTTCTAAGCGGCTTAAGAATATTGGAAGCTACAAAAGAAATCACTCAGTTAATGGGCACTCATCTCGGTATTGCCACCGGCGAAGTGATTTGTGAAGACGGTAACGTCTACGGCCCGGTTATTGATACTGCCTCTTTACTTGAAGAAAAAGCACCGGTCGGTGAAATATTCATCGACCAAAACTGCTATGAGCTTAACAAAAACTTTTTTGATTGTGAAAGGCTTCTCGAAAACAAGAATGAATTCTATAAGATACTAACAGAAAAAAAGATTAAACGTCAGTATGAAAATCAATTCCTTGACCGGAAAGACGAATTTGCCAAACTGAGGGATCTCATATTCCGTTCAGAAAAACTTATTTTTGTCACGGGCGAACCGGAGAAAACAATGGAATACGGCAAAATGGCAAAAGCGAATAGAGATTGGATTCTAAAATTCATCGAAGACAAAGATGCACAGGATCGATTCTTAAAACGCCGGCCTTCCCGGATTTTTGAAAAATTCTGTGAGCAAACAAAGCTCTAACACCAATTTGAATGGAAGTAATGGATAAAATCAAAGTAAGACGTAGGATTCTAGAAATACTCTATGAGCGATTTGTCGAACACCCGTATAATAGAACAACCCCAAAGGAATTCAAAGAGCAATTGGGCATCAGTCTTAGAGATCTGAACTACAATATGATATACCTTGAAGACAAAGGTCTCATAGAACTGCAAAAACCTCTTGAAGGCAGCCTTTTTGTCGGAGCACGAATCACCTACCGGGGCATTGATCTTGTAGAAAACGAGTACGAATTTGATATCATGTTTCCAGCTGTCAAAAGAGCATCGCCACCGGACAATGTATTTAATCAATTCACCCTCCTTATAGATGCTACAGAAGTTGATGACAGCATAAACAGTGATTTGAAAGAACTCATTATAGAAGGGATAAAAGAAATAATAGATGAGTTGAAAAAGGTTAACCCGAGTTATGCAGTAGTAAAGAAATTCTTAGTTAAAGTCAAAGAAAGAAATTATGATATCGGTGAGAAACTTCAAGCCATTCTGAAAAACCCCTTAATCAGCAAAATCCTCGCTGACTCAGCAAAAAAAGAACTGGAAGACCTTTGAATCCTAACGGATTGGAAGAGAGAATGTATCAAATACCTAAACACCTAAATTCCTAAATACCTAAAGACAAATTCCAAGAAACAAGAAGAAATGGCACTGCCTCTCGAAAAACTCATCTCACGCCGTTCGATATCTTCGACGAGACCTTCGGCTGGAAAGGAGCCATTGGCTGGAAAGAAGTACACAGTACTGGAAGGGAGCTACGCTGGAATATTTCGAATTATTCCATTCGAAGAATCCATTCCATCCCGCACTTTTGATGAAAGTGCGTGGATCATTTCCATCCCGAGCAAGTCGAGGGATCACTTCTATGCTTAGCATCATTCAGTTATTAAGTAATTATGTTCTTGGAACTTAGTTCCTGGTAGTCGCCCGATTCATCCACGCCCCTTATGAAGGAGCGGGATTCATCGGGCAATGTCTGATAAATCAGACAACTACAATGTTTTCTTTTATGCTCCGTTACACCGTTTCCCCGATACACCATTACCCCGACACCCCGTTACTCACTTCAGTTACTCCTATATTCTAGCCAGGTTCTTAGCCGGTGCATGATAAAACTCCACTGTATCTACAAATGGTTCTTCATGCCGCGTTTCGTATTTTATCTCAACCCGGGGACGCTCTGCGGGTTTTAGAATAAAGACATCGAGAGATTTCATAAGCGCAATTCCAAACAAAAAAGCAACCACAGCATAAGCAAAGCTCTTCGGGAAAATCCACAGTGATCTTCGTTGCTTCCTCTGTATGAATATTTGTCTCTTAATACGCCTAAATATTTCAGCCGATGGCTCGAATCTTGCCGAGCTTTTCACGATGTTAAATGCTGCTTCCCTTTTGGTTAATTCCTCTGCGCACTCCTTGCATTCGCTAAGGTGTTCATTCATCTGTATTTCAGTATCTGAATCGAGATCCCCCAGAATATAATCATCAAGAGAACTCCTAATATCTTGGCATTTCATTCATACCTCCACAAATTTTGCTCAAATTTCATATTTGACTGCAAAATTTAGTGTCCCGAGTTAATCGAGGGACTTCTTTGCTTGAAAATTCAGTGTCCCAAGTTAATCGAGGGGCTACCTTATTATTATTTTCCTGCATAATCATTTCTCTGTTTAATCATCTTTCTCAACTTCCCTATACCTTCATGTATCCTTGATTTAACCGTACCAAGAGGGCAACCTAAAATATCCGCAATTTCCTGATAGCTCATGTCTTCATAGAATTTCAACAAAACAACGACCCTTTGCTTTTCAGGCAGTTCATTGAGTATTTTCTGAACCCTCACTTCCTTAAGAAGACGTGGACCATGGTCTGGAATACCTGCCTTACACTCTTCTTCTGAAAAACAAACCTCTCCCCTCTTTTTCCTGAAAACCCGGTAGCAGCTATTTGTTGCCACACGGTACAACCATGCTTTCAGACTGCCTTTATCATTCAAGCTTGAGTGCGCTAGTTTTGTGAATGTTTCAACCAAAACATCCTCAGCATAATGCCAGTCACCGAGCAGCCGCACACAATAATTGAACAACCCTGAATTAAACCTCTGATATAATATCTCAAATGCTCTTTCATCACCATCTTTGAATAATTTGTAGAGTGCAAACGGCTCAAGCTCAGTATAGTCTATAAGCCCTCCTGGTATTTCTTGATTAACTCAGGGAGTTCACTGTCACCAGGGTTTTCCTTCAAACACTCGGCAAGTATTCTTATGGCTTCTTCTTTCATATCCATCTCGTAATAATATTTTGCAATGTTTTTCTTCATCAAAACACCAGTGTCTGCTTTGCTAAGCAATCGTCGAAAAGCACTGTCAGCTTTTTCTTTATTATTGAGTTTGAGAAAAATGAGCGCATCATTATAATATAAAATGATACTACTCTCAGAACCTACGAATCGTTTTGCAAATGCATTAGCCGCTAGTGCTTCATCATATCTTTCTTCATCTAAAAGTGCAATTGATAACTCATGAGCACAAGCCGCATAGTTGCCACATAACTGTTGAATAGGTTCGCTCAAGGATTCAAAAGGAACCGAAGAAACCTTATCATAACTGAACTCCTCATATAGTAATTTTGTTGTCCTGACTATGTCAACGCCTTTCTCTTCGGCAATTTCATAGACTTTTCCAACAAGTTCCAAGGGATAACCATAAAGTTGGGGGCTATATACGGTTGTTGAGAAAACCAAAGGTCGTTCATTCTGCTCGATAAGCATCACAATAAGTTGGTCAGACTTGGTGATAAATTCACCGTTCTTCTTATGCTTCAGACTATCCAAATCCTCTTCACTGAGGTCCAAAGGTAAACCGCGTTTGAGAAGGAAACGTACGTATTCATTTAAATTTAAAAGGTTGCGGTTTACTACTATAATATCGTCTCTAATACCTTTTTCTTGAAGAAACCAGGCAGGATAAGTATCATTATCGCCATTAGTTATGAGGATAGCATTTTCAGGTGTCGACTTCAGCATATTCTCATTCCATTCAAGCAATATTTCAAAATCGATCGTATTTCGATAATGTAATTTTATTTCTCTTTCCCAGAGCTTGCTGATTTCTGAAAATGGTTCATCTTCTTCCCAGACCTTAAGAAAAAAATCCATCCACGCAAAACTACGATACAGTTGAACAAATTCACTAGTTACTTCATGAACATCACTGTCTTCAAATAGATCAAAATGACTTAAAGGGAATGGATCTGGCTCAATTGGTGTCAGCATTGTGGAAGATAAAGAAACCAATCCATCACCATCTTTTTCTTCGGTTAACTCTCCAGGAAACCCAAATTTTCCTCTAATAGAAGCAGGGTTTTTATCTTCCTCAGGATCTTTTAACCAACCGCCACGTAAACCTTTATGTTTTTTTAGCCAGGTGATAAAATCTGATTCAGGTTCTAAGTCTTTTGCATTTTCTCCCATACCATCAACAAAAAAGAAACGATAAGGGCTTTTTGCTTTCTTAATACTATCAATATTCGCAAAGCTCGAACCGAAAAAAGGTGTACCTACTGCAATAATTGCGGGCGAAATGTCTCTTTGATATGTCATTGTATCTGCAATATAGCGGTGTGCAATTAAGCCACCAATACCAAAACTCACGATATCAAGGCGGAAATTGCCGTATTGTTCATGTAATGTCTTAAGTTCTTCAGCGAGAAATTTAGCATTTTCTTCAATTGAATTGTCATTTGAATAAACAAATGTCCATATCGGAAAATCATAACCGCCCTGCCTTAATACCTTTTTGAAATTCTTGATATAATCACTCACGTATATATCACTGACAATGAGCAGCCCCTCTTTAGTCTCTGAATGATCTCTTATGCCGTATGCTGCAGGTTTACTTATAAGGTAGTATTCACCGCCGTGCCGTAGCTGCGCCCGCAGTGTTTCACCCTCAACAAACGAACTTGCCAAAGAAACGAACCCACTGCCTATTTTAGCGCCTAATGCAGCGTTTGAGTCCTTGACTGGCAAAGAAAACCGCAAAGGTTTCTCAAAAAACAATGTCTCTGGGCTTATGACAAAAGATTCACCTTTGATACGATATCCCTGTTCATAGTTTTTCTTTGCCACGCCCTTTTTCTCAATCCTGATCCACGTAGAATCCCGAACACTGTTTTCCGGTATTTCAAATCGAGCTCCGTCTATTTCCAAAACTGTACCTTGTGATGTAACAATACTCTCAACATATGTCGGTGCACAACTCAACAAAACCAATATAACAAGAACAAGAAATAGTTGAAATTTCTTCATCTTACCTCCTATTATTAATAATCCATTTTGATAAAAAAAAGTTCATTTTAACCTACGGTTAAATCGATGACGGTGATGGAAGAAAGATTACAGTGATATTATTAATCGTGCCCTCAGTAGGATACACTACTCCTTAAAGTCTACTCGTTAGTCCTGTTTCACCGTTACTCCTATTCTCCGTTACTCCCATACTCCGGTACTCCGATACTCCGGTACTCCGATACTCCAAAACTCACTTCAGTATCCGCTTTGTCTCAGTCCTTCCTCATCAAACCCGAAGTAGTGTCCGATTTCGTGGATTATGACCCGGTGAATCCAGTGTCTTAGTTCTTCTTCATTACTACTTATCCGCTCTATGTTCTTCTTGAATAAGGTAATCTTATCGGGCATCACATTGCCGTACCAAACGCCCCGCTTTTTCAAAGGCACTCCCTGATAAAGACCCAGCAATGATTTATGAAGAATCGGTTGTTCTTCAATTACAATATCGATATTCTGGAGTTTGCTGCGGATAAAATCTGGTAAAGTCGCTAATGCACGCTCAACAACTTTTTCAAACTCTTCAAGTTCCATGGAGAATCGTCTTGGCGATATTGAGCGTTGTCTCTCTCTTCCCGATATCCTTCAAGTTCTTCCTCATTGCTGTCATTTTCTCAGGATGGAATAAGAGATCAGCTATTACTGAACTTGCGTTTTCCAGGGTAAGCCGTATTGCGGCATTGTGGCTTATGAAGAAATCCTCGTTCATATTCTCTAAGCCGACGATCGAATTCGCAAACAAAAGGCATGGTCCAACCTTAGATGCTTCAGTTGAAGTTATGCCACCCGCTTTGGTAATGAGTATATCGGTAGTCCCGATCAACTCATGGATCCGCTCAACCATACCGTAGGTACTCAAATGTGATTTACCCTTTAATTTCTTAACCCTGCCCATGACCTCATTGTTATCGCCACACAAAACCAATAGGTCATAGTCAAAATCGACGATTCTCTTTACTAGTTCAAACCACTCTCCGCCAAAAACCCTACTTCCCATCACCGTAGCAGAAACCCTGTTTTTTGATAAACCAAAGCGCTTGCGCGCAGCTTCCTCATCGATATCTTGCTCCAATTCAAGGGCGACCGGTATGCCAAAGGGAAAAACCTGCTCTCGCTTCACACCATAAGCCATGATCTGCTCAGTTAAGAATTCATGTGGTATGAAATAATCGTCTATCTCCTTATTAACCCAATGTGGGTGCACATAATAATCGGTCACAACAATCCCTATTCTGTAGTTATGGTTATTTTCATAAAGAGCTGCAAAATAACCTGGAGAAAAATGTGTGCACAGTATATAGTCTGGTTTATATTCATCAAGCAAGATTCTGAAGCGATGAGCCAGAACCTTATGCATACGATAAAGAAACGGCGATGCCCCGGTACTTACACCAACCCCGCCATAGAGAAACTTGAGTAATCGCCGAGCCTTCTTTTGACCGAAATCGTAAATCTTCTTGTATGAATAACCATATATAGGTTGTACCCATTTAAAACAATTCTCAAACCTCACATCTATATTCGGATCAATCTCATGTAGTGCTTGCTCAATCGCCTTTGCTGCCTTAAGATGTCCGGCGCCGATCGGTACGGCCAGGATGAGTACCTTCATATTTGCATCATTATACATATATATCTTGACATTGCAAGGGTAATACATATAATAAATAGGGAGAATCAATATGAAAAAAATTACAATATTACTATTTCTTTTCATGTTTGTATGTATCAATTGTACAGATGGCGAAGAACCGCTTTTATCGTATGTGTACGGTTGGGCTTATAAAACAAGTGATTCTACTGGAATAAATGGCTTAACAATAAAAATAAGAGACATAAACCCGCATGATCTCGAGGTACTGCGTGACCGCACATTAATAACTCAGACTAAAGATTCTCTACCTGGTTACTTTGAAATAGACAGTGTCTGTTACGGCACGACCAAAATCCAGGGGGTAACCTATGTGACTATGTTTATAGATAGTGTGGACAATCCAACTTGGTCTGATACTGCCTGGTACCCTAATCTCCGCGGACCTGTCGATACAGTAATAATATATTTGGGGAATTGAATACATGTCGTTTGAGACTTAAAAAGAAAGGATATGATGAAAGTATCATCACGATTCCGTTACGGATTAAGGCTTCTCGTCGATTTAGCAGCGAGTTATGGAAAAGGACTGGTCCTGCTTAAAGACATCGCAGAATGTGAAAGAATCTCCAAGAAATACCTTGAGCAAATCGTTATTACATTGCGTACCGCGGGCTTGATCGGCGCAACTAGAGGTTCAAAGGGTGGTTATTTCCTGATCAAAGACCCAAGGAAAATAAAAATCACTGCTATCTATAAGATACTGGAAGGATCATTTGCCCCGGTTGACTGCCTTGATAATCCGAAAGTATGTACCTTAATAAGAACCTGTTCAACGCGGAAGCTCTGGGCAAAACTTGCAGAATGCATAGAAGAAACTTTTGCTGGTCAAACCCTCGTTGATCTACCTAAGAAATAGTAACAAATAACACTTGACAAACTACTATATCTGTATATATTTATTCGAATGTATTGTTATAGTCTATTCATATTAGAAGGTAAGAAGTGATGCTTAAGAATCGCGGACTCGGTCGAGTCTACAGCATGGAAACAACCATCCTTCTTATCACCTGTCAATATACTCAGCTAAAACATTTACACCTAACAATACAATATCGAGGTAAAAAGTGATGGTCTTTGCACGGAAACCAGTTGGTTTCCAGCATAGCAAAACCCCATATCACAACAATACCTTCCCACTTAAAATAACTGTTTATATCTATTTCAGGATGAGATACTCCCCGTATCTCAGAAAACAAAGAACAAAAATAAAGGCGGTATAAATGGCTAACCCATGGGATGGTGCTATTGGTACAGATGAGTACAACAAGAATCTCGATAGAATAAAGAGAATCGCTGAATCTCAGGGGTTCATACTAAATCCTGACGACCAACGACTTAAGAAAGTCGTTGGTCTAATGACTATGAACTTCAATGAATTCGGCAAATACTTTTGCCCGTGCAAACAGAGTCACCCACTCGATCCAGACAAAGATGTTTTATGCCCCTGTTCTGGACTCAAAGATGAAGTAACCAAAGACGGGCATTGCTTTTGCAAACTCTTTTACAGTAAACCCTGTTAACAATGGAGGTAAAATGAAAAAACTTATTGGCCTGGGCATTAGCTTAATAATGCTCATCTCCTGTGGAGAACCGGAGATACAGGTGCTTAAGGTAGGCTTTGTTGGACATGACCACCAAACTGCGCTCTATGTTGCTTGCCTTGAACACGAAAGGACAAAAGAAGACTGCAATGTATACTTGAAAGAGGCTGAAGCAAAGAAACATTATGAATT
>JAUVZL010000021.1 GCA_030602565.1 Candidatus Stahliibacteriota bacterium | reverse complement strand
ATGCTGATGGCGATTTATATCTGTTTGGTCCGAAGAATTGCTGATAGCGTAATCCTTTCTTTTCTTTCCCTTTAAAGAAAAGACTTTCTTTAGTGCTTCTATTGAAAGCTCTATAATCATGTTATAGTATAACATATAAGTTGCCCAATTTATTGGGCTTATAGCCATGTTCATGCCTGATAAATCAGGGAACTACAGGTGCGTGTTTGTAGTCGTTTGATTTATCAAACAAAGCTAATGACCTGTACATTAAAATAGTGGTCAATTCATGTCTGATAAATCAGAGGGACTACTCGATTTTGTTTTTCAGAAAATCAATTGCTTCTGCGACCTTTTTTGGGTCGCCACCGCCGCCTTCTGCCATGTGGGGTCGACCACCCCCGCCGCCGCCAAGGATTTTGCTGACATCTTTGATGAGTTTATTGGCTGGACGTTTTTTAACCAGATTCTGTCCCACAAAAATTAAATAATTTAATTTACCATTGATTTCTTGATAGAGAATGCCGATACAATTCTTTGTATCTTCTCTGATAAAATCAGCAGTTAATCTTATTGCATCAGGGCTATACTTGTCAAACTGTTGGGCAATGATTTTTGATTTTTCCTTCTTAAGTTTTCTCACCAATTCATTCGCTTTAATGCGTGCTAATTGAACACTTGTTTCCCGATGCAGTTTTTCTAATTCTTTTAATCTTTCTTGAAAATCATAAGCCTTTTTAATTAGGTCTTTATCTGTTCCGAGAATTTGGGAGAGTTCTTTTATGGTGCTTACACTCTTCCTCAGTGCTTCAAATAATCTAAGACCAACTACAGCCTCTACCCTTCTTATTCCAGCAGCTGCAGCTTCCTGCGAGATAATCTTAAAGAGTCCAATTTGACCGGTATTATCGAGGTGGATCCCAGCGCAGAGTTCAATTGAGAAATCATTGACCTTAACCACTCTGACTTTATCACCGTATTTCTCGCCGAATATCGCCATTGCACCGAGTCGCTTTGCCTCATCCAATGTTGTATTGAATTTTTCAACGGGTATATTGTCCAGGACCTTTTCGTTTACTATATTTTCAATGACATTGATTTCATCGTTGCTCAACGGCTTAAAGTGCGTAAAGTCAAAACGGAACCTTCCTGGTTCAACGAACGAACCTTCCTGGCGGGCATGTTCGCCAAGGGTTTTCCTGAGCGCAGCATGGAGTAGATGGGTTGCCGTATGCGCACGCGCGCTTTCTTTGCGTTTCCTTAAATCTACCTCAGCAACAACTTTACCAGGTGTAAACTTACCTTGAGCAAGTTTGCAATGGCATACAATCATGCCCTGGTGCCAGTAAGTATCCTTAACATCAAGTTTAAATCCTTCCCCAACAATTTCACCTTGGTCGCCTACCTGACCTCCAGCCTCAGCGTAAAAAGGTGATTCTTTTAATACTATCTCAATGATCTTTTCATGTGCATTAAATTTTATTATTTTGGTTTCAACGCTGACTTTATCGTAACCAATGAATGTGCCATTTTCATCGTTTAAGATAGTCCACTCACCCTTGGGAATAAATTTTGCTTCTGCTTTTGAGATCTCGCGGGCTTGTTCAAGCATAGCCATGAAGCCTTTTTCATCAACACTAATACCTTTTTCCTTGGCTATTTCCTGAATTAATTCAATGGGGAATCCGTATGTATCATAGAGCTTGAACGCCTGTTCGCCAGAGATAGAATTGCGGGTTTTGCATATTTCATCAAACTGGTGCAAGCCCTTTTCCAGGGTGGCGAGAAACCCTTCTTCCTCTGATTTTATAATAAGAGTGATTTCTTCTCTCCTTTCAACTAAATCAGCATATGCAGGTTTATACATATCTATAACCCTCGGTACAAACCTGTAGAGAAAAGGGTCATTTATAGCCAGATTTCGACACAATCGGACAGCCCTACGTAAAATCCTTCGTAGCACATACCCACGTTCTTCATTTGAAGGGATAATACCATCACCTATTGCAAAGACTAATGCCCTGACGTGGTCTGCCATCACATTGATAGCTACATCAATTCTTCTATCTTCACCATATTTCAAATTCTTGTGTTTAATAATATCCTCAATAATAGGATAAAACAGGTCGGTCTGAAAAACCGAGTCCTTATTTTGCAGGACCGCTGCAAGTCTTTCAAAACCCATGCCCGTATCCACCCCGCGGTTCTTTAGAGGTAATCTTTCGCCGGCTACAGTCTGGTTAAACTGGGGGAATACCAGATTCCAGATTTCCGGATACCGGTCGCAGTCGCAGCCCGGTACACAAGTTTTCTTACCGCAGGAATATTTCTCGCCAAGGTCAAAAAATATTTCTGAGCAGGGACCACAAGGTCCTGAGTTGCCTGCTGGTCCCCAGAAGTTATCCTCATCACCGAACCTGAAGATTCTTTCTTTTTTCAAACCAATCTTCTTATGCCAGATATCATATGCCTCATCATCATCCTTATATACTGAGACAGACAATCTGGTCGGGTCGATTCCCAGCACCTCAAGCAGGTATTCCCATGCCCATAAAATAGCGTCTTCCTTAAAATAGTCGCCAAATGAAAAATTGCCCAGCATTTCAAAGAACGTATGGTGGCGTCTGGTCTTTCCCACATTATCTAAATCCGATGTCCTGAAACATTTTTGCACACTTGTTGCGCGTTTATACGGCAGGGGCACAGAGCCTGTCCACAAAGGTTTAAACTGCACACAGCCGGCACTTGTGAACAATAAACTCGGGTCATCTCTTGGAATCAATGACATTGAAGGAACAATGGTATGGTCTTTATCTTTAAAGAATTCCAGGAAACTTGTGCGCAGTTCATTGCTTTTCATATATCTATCCCCCTCTCTTTATCTCTCCCCCTTTGAAGGGGGAGAGAAAGGTGAGGGTTCGTTAATAATTTCATATACAAGGCTTGGGGTGAATCCTCGAACCAGTAAGCGACGGACAAGTTTCTGGCGTTCTTTAGGGTTTTTCATATCTAAATTGCGCGCTTTTTTTTCGATGTAATTTCTTATCAGTTCTCCCTCATCCCTTGTGTCAAGCAAATTCGTAATGATTTCCCTATCAACACCCCTTCTAATCAGTTCGCTTAAGATGAAACGATTCCCCTTTGGCTTTAAGCTTGTATAGTCATTTACAAAAGCCCTGGCAAACCGTTCATCGTCAAGTGTTTTATCAGCGATCAATTCGTCAATTACTTCATCTACGAGTGAATTGTCAAAACCAATACGCATCAGTCTATCCCTGAGTTCCTCAACTGACCTTTCACGATAGTGGAGTATTTTGAATGCCCGCTCCATGATTTTGGCTTTTTCTGCATGGTGCACAATTTCATCAATTTCTCGGTCGGTAATTTCAATACCTTCATACAAACCATACTGGAGAACTATTTTCTCGGGTAATCCAAATCTGAATTCACCGTCGATAAATATAGAACAACGTTTCCTATTTTTTTTCTGAGCTTCGATCTTGCTTATCTTCACGCTTGGATATCTGTGCAGGCTTCATCTCTGCCCGTATTTTCTGTTCGATTTTCTGGGCGATGTCGCTATCTGTTTTTAATAACTCGATTACGGCATCACGTCCTTGGCCGATTCGTTCGTCGCCGTAAGAATACCAGGAACCTGCTTTCTGGATAATATTCAGATCCACGCCGATATCGACTAATTCTCCATATTTGGATATTCCTTCTCCATAAATAATATCGAACTCCACTTTCTTAAAAGGTGGGGCGAGTTTGTTCTTTACTACCCTAACCCTTGTTCTCGAACCGATCATTGTATCACCTTTCTTTATCGTGGCGATCCGTCTAATATCACATCGGATTGACGAATGAAACTTTAACGCCATGCCGCCAGGTGTTGTTTCGGGTGAACCATAGATAACCCCGATTTTGTAGCGTATTTGGTTGATGAAAACTGCGCAGGTATTTGATTTGCTGATGACGCCAGTCAGTTTTCTCAGTGCTTGAGACATGAGACGGGCAATCAAGCCGACTTGTAGTTCACCCATTTCTCCGGCAATCTCAGCTTTCGGTACTAAGGCAGCAACTGAATCAAGCACGACAATATCAACGCCGCCAGAACGGGTTAGGATTTCGGTAATTTCTAAAGCCTGTTCAGCAGTATCTGGTTGGGAAATGAGCAGGTCGGTTAGATTGATCCCAAGATTTTGAGCATAACTTGGGTCAAAAGCGTGTTCGACATCAATGAAGATCGCGGTTCCACCAGCTTTTTGAGCTTGAGCAATAGCCTCCAAGGCAAGGGTGGTCTTACCACCTGCTTCTGGGCCAAATATCTCAACAACCCGACCGCGTGGGAATCCGCCAACGCCCAGGGCAAAGTCAAGACCGATTGAGCCAGTTGGAATCACTTTGACATCTACTCTTGCTCCTTTGTCGCCAAGGCGCATAATGGATCCTTTACCGAATTGTTTTTCAATTTGACTGATTGCTACATTCAAGACTTTTTGTTTATCGTCTTTTGCCATATTCCTCCTTGCCTATATCATAATTAAAATCGTCACAAAGTCAAGAGGAAGCGGATGATTAGCCTCTTGACACTTAACTATCTACTACTATAATATCATTATGAAGAACATAGTATATATAGTCCTATCAATAATTTTGATCGTGAATTGTAGTGAAATGGAGACCAAATGGGAAGTAAAATTCGAACCAGCAGGTCCAGGTAATTATCGAATCAATGGGATTTCTTCTTCAAGGACATATACTAGTTCACACAACTACGACCACCGAGTCAAAGGAGTTTCTTCTTCAAAGACACATTCTTATGTTGTTACTGGGGCATACTGGATAGATGAGAAGGAATCAGTCTGCATTACTGCAAACTATGATGCTGATGGTGAACTCATCTGGCACACAGTCTATGAATCGCAAGGCTTGAAATCTTCAAAAGGGAATGCTATCCGTGCCATCACAGGTGAAATTGTCGAGGTTAAACATGACATTTATGTACTGGCACAAACCACTGACTTAAAAGATGTCAACGCCGTAGTCCTGATACAATATGATAGCCTTGGTAATGTACAATGGGACAAGGTTGTTGAAAAATCCCGAGGCGAGATAACGAGTGTATTGCTGAGCGACCACTTGAATAACCTCTATATAGCTGGCTGGACAACTAATTCCGCAGATTCTATAGATATCTTCATTGCCAAATATCGACCTTCAGGAGAACTGGCTTGGTTGAACAAATATCATAACCCTGCTCTTGTCTTTGATACCTTAAAGTTTGGCTTTAGCAAGAATGACCAGTTTCTGGTTGCCGGTCATCTAAAACATAACAAGGATTTCTTTTTCATGAAATATGATAGTCTTGGGAAGCTTGTGAATCTGACAAAGTGCGAAACTTCTATGCAGGAGATTTCATTGGCAGATGCACGAATTGATGAGCATGGTAATGTTTATCTTCTGGGTACAACCCACAACAATAAAACTGGCAAGGACTACGTAACTGTAGTCTATGATAAAAACGACAGTCTCCTGTTTGAAAAATGCTTTGATGGACCAGCGCATCAGGATGATGTCGCCAATGCCTTGATTGTGGAGGATTCATACGCGGGGTCATTGTATGTCTATGCTATTGGCAGCAGCGAGAACGAAGATGGCGTGAGTGAAGTGCTTACTGTGAAGTATGATCTAACCGGCAACGAAATATGGACAAAAGCATTCAAAGGGAGAAAAAACGAATCAGCAAAACCCTGTCTGCACGGACCTAGAATAATCCATTCTCCAACACAGCACGACGTCAATAATTTCTACATAACTGGATATGTGGGCGATGATGTATTGGTTTTGAAACACAATACCAAAGGATTTATTTCCTGGTTTATAAGATACGCAAAGGTCGGGACAGTATGCAGGCCAACCGCATTTAGAAGTTTCTGCGTTGGTGTAGAAAGCGTGTCAGATAAGGGGTCTGATGCATACTTAATAAAATTCGGAAAAGCTGAACAGCTCGGGATTATCCGCTGGGATTAACTTCTCACTACGCCATTATGCCAATTGGAGAATTACCGTAGTGCGAGAATGTGCTAATGAATTGTTTCTCGTATCAATTTTTTACTACGGCAGGATTTTCTTTTGATCGTAAATACTGCATGCATTTGTTTGGCCACAGCCCTTGCTTTAGATCGATTGTCACAAATGATTTCCATTAAACATTCGCCTTTTTTTACATAATCACCAATCTTTTTGTGGATTTTAAACCCGCATGATGGGTCGAGTTTGTCTTCTTTTTTAAGTCTACCCCCGCCCAATTGTACGAGCAACAGACCGATATCAAAAGTATCAATATGATGTATATACCCTGTTTGTTGTGCTTTGATTTTAATTCTATTTTTTGCTACTGGTAAACGTGAATAATCATCAATGATACGGACATCACCACTCTGATAATAAATAATCTCTTTAAATTTATTTAAGGCTTCACTGTTTGCTATCTTTTTCTCAATGAGTTTTTTCCCGCCTTTAATTTTAGCGAGCTTAAGCATTGCCTTGCCAAGCGCGAACGTAACTTCCATCAAATCCTTTGGACCCCTGCCCTTTAATGATTCAATCGCCTCAATAACTTCCAGAGAATTACCAATATATTTTCCCAAAGGATTATTCATGTCAGTTAGGATGGCGATGACTTTAATTTTTCTGCAACGAGAGTCTCGTTGCACTCCAAAGCGTTTGCCGATTTGAATCATGGTGCGCGCGAGTCTTTTTGCTTTTTCTAAATCGGCCATGAATGCGCCACTGCCAAACTTAACATCGAGCACCAGACCATCGAGGTCTTCAGCAAGCTTTTTCGACATAATACTTGCAGATATGAGTGGTATTGAATCAACCGTTGCTGTTACATCGCGCAAGGCATATATTTTTTTGTCGGCTGGCGCAATTTCTGCGGTTTGCCCAATCATGGCAACGCCGAGTTTTTTTAACTGGCGCTTGAATGCTTTGAGCGTTAGATTAGTGCGAAACCCGGGGATTGATTCTAATTTGTCTAAAGTACCACCTGTATGCCCCAGACCGCGACCCGAGATCATGGGAACACAGATACCACATGATGCCATCAAAGGTGCCAGAATAAGTGATACCTTATCACCGACGCCGCCCGTAGAATGCTTGTCGATCTTTGGCTTTTTAATTTCTGAAAGGTTGAGCGTCTTTCCAGTGTGCATCATGGCTTGCATCAAATCAGTGGTTTCTTTAAAATCCATACCCTGAAAATACACCGCCATTAAAAAAGCAGCCAGTTGATAGTCAGGGATATTGTATTTTGTGTATTCAGAAATCAGATACTTTATTTCGTGTTCATTTAATTTTTTACCATCGCGTTTTTTACGAATAATAACTTTTGGATTCAACGAATTTCTCATTACGTCCTTTTTAGGTTTGGACTGCGACGAGTCTCTCGTTGCGTCTTTTCTTTGTTTTTTCTTTTAAAATTCATCATACACCTTTACCCTCTCAAATGGAAATTCTTTTTCGACCCTTTTCGCTTCAGTATAGTTTGATTCACAGAATTCATTATAACTACTAAATTTCCATTTCGTTGGATCATCTACATACCCATGTTTTACTGGATTAAAGTGAATGTAATTTAATCGTGCATAATATGATTTTTCATAAGTCAGACAAGTATCCCAATAATTCCACCATATTTTCATTCCCGATTTTTTATTTATTTGATTGATTTTGTGAGCGGTATATCTATGTATATTATTTATGATTTTTGATATGATTTTTGATAAGGATACATTGTTTTCTGGGGCATGTACCAATAAGTGATAATGATTTGTTAAAATTACATATGCCTTAATATGCCATGAGTATTTCGAGAAATAGTGTAGAATAGAAGTTAGTATAAGACTTTTTAGCTCATCATTGTGAAAAAATCTTTTTCTTTTATAAATAGATGCGGTTATTATATAGGTAGCATTTGATAGGAAAAGATGGGGTGGATTATGTTTGTAGATTATGTATTTAGCGTTATTTTTGTTCATAGTTTCATAATTTCGCAACGAGAGGACGATTCGACTGAGCTCATCGCAGACCCGTTGCACTCCATAGTTATAACGAGAGGACTCGTTGCACTCCATAGGTCTTAACGGAAGGTCTTTCTGTTCTCCCTGGCTTTGATAAGTTTCTTGCAGGAGGCGCATTTACCGCACATTTCTTTTCTTCCAAGATAGCATGAGTAGATATATCGCATAGGCGCACTGTATTTTAGTCCGAGTTTGTAGATTTGTTTCTTTGTATATTCAAGAACAAAGCTTCTCACCTTAACCTTTGTAAGCGTGCTAAACATGAGTGTATGATTCATTGCTGCCATGAATTGTGGTCTGTTATCCGGGAATTCTTCGGCTTCTTCGCGGTTAAACCCTGTAATAATGAACTCGGCGCCTACATATTCTGCATAACACGCAGCAATATTTATGAAAAGACCATTTCTGTTTGGAATCCAAACGTTCTTCAAGTTGCTAAATTTCCTAATACTGACATTCTTGGACTGAAGCATAAGGAGTTTCTTAAATTCTTTGAAAAAAGGTATTTTGACAACCTTGTGTTTGATTTGTAATGCCTTACATATCTTTCTGGATGAGGAAATTTCCATTTTTGCAGCCCGTTGGCCATAATCAAATGTTAGCGCAAATAGCGGTCTTGTTTTCTTCTTGGCAATTGTCGCGCTGACTAAAGAGTCAAGACCGCCGGATAGGAGAATGATACTCTTAGGTTTCATTTTGCTTGCTGGCAATCGAGTGGAATAGGGGTTTTCGCCCCGTCGTATATCGAAGCTTTGAAGATGTGAGGCTCAGAACCTCTGAACTTCTCAACTTCATAACTTCTTAACTTCATCTTTTCCTGACGTGGCAATCTAATCTTCATAATATGTGACGGTATTGTTACGTCCTTCCCACACAGTGACCGCTTTTATCATATTGATTTTTTTCTTCATTTCATTAAAAACATACATTGCGATATATTCTGTTGTCGCATTACGTTCTTTGAAGTATAAAAGCTCATTCAAGTTTTTGTGGTCAAGTTCAGAGAGAATTTCATTGAGCGCGGTTTTCACGCGTCTGAAATCAATAGCCATCCCTATATTATCCAGCTTATCCACCCTCAATATTACTTTTACCTGATAAGTATGGCCGTGTATACCAGCACAATCACCAGGATATCCTTTTACCTGATGTGCGGCTGAAAACATTCCTTCAACTGAAAGATCAAACATATATTCCTCCTGGCATATATCACCCCCACCTTTTTCCTCCCCCTTCCAGGGGGAGGAAGACAGTTTGCAGTCTTTTTCTTGTGGGAAAGCCCTTCTGGGCTTGATATTCGCGGGCAGCCCGCCCCCACTATGCAAATGCCTAAAATACCTAAACCCCGTTAGATGTGTACTATCTAAACGGGGTAAACACCTAAACACCTAAATTCCCAAATTGATTTCCTAACCGTTCCTTTAAAAGTAGCCGGGCTTTTTCAAAGAAATCAAGAGCGATTTTTTCCTGGTGATCCGGGTATGTCCACGCTAAGGATCTGAACCTCTTATTTTTGTAAATGAGCGTGACTTCTGCGTAAATACCTTTACCTATGTAAATACGGTGTGAGTAATCCTTGGTTGAGGCAAGGACTATGTTGCTCAAGGTTATGAGTCCGGGGTCAATATTAACCTTCCTTCTTTTGTTTTCATGGACAAAGGAGCTTTCAATTCTATTAGTTCGGTGTTTCAAATCAGCAAGGACATCAGGATCTACCAAATCATCAAAGACACACCACTGTCGCAAGAGCTTATCGCCCATTTCCTTATTGTAGTATGTTGTGTGCGTAAACGGGATGACTTCAGATTTCATGGATATATTCCCGAAGTCTTTAGTTAATGCATCTAACACGTCCCTCACTCGAAAATCGTCAACGTAAATCAATCCAGTCATGACCAGAACTTTCTGGGTCGGTTTAATCTCTGCCATCACAGACCTTTACGCACACGCCACATATATACTGACCAATACCTCTGATCTTGGAGAATTCCTTTAATTGTTCCAGGCAGCGAGTTAGGTCAACACCGTCTTTAGAAATAGCTTGACCTGGACATGCCTTAATACATTTGATACATTCACCACAACTTTGTTCCACTTTTTGGTCAGGCTCAAATGATAAGTCGGTCAGGAGTGAGCAATACCGAACCCTAGCTCCATATTGTGGATGGATGAGTAAGCCACTTCTGCCGATAAAGCCAAGACCAGCTGCTTTTGCCAATGATTTATGAGAAATATGGCCTTTTTGCATCTGCCAATCAACTGTCTGAGATGCTGGAATGGCAATTGCCTTTGCGCCTTTTTCTTCGATAAAACGCACAAGGTG
Organism: Candidatus Stahliibacteriota bacterium; assembly: GCA_030602565.1. Lineage (GTDB taxonomy): Bacteria > Hydrothermota > Tepidihabitantia > SM23-42 > SM23-42 > JAUVZL01. The sequence continues at coordinate 30,407 of JAUVZL010000021.1, read as the reverse complement.
ATAGGCAGTTTGGTCTAATATCCAGTTCACTGTCTTGTAATGATGTTTATAAATGAGCGTTGGCCGGTCTTTTATCGTCTGTAAAACCGATTCTGATAATGGGTAGCCAAAAACGATTGCCCTTGGCAACCTAGCTTTGATTTCTAACAGTTCAACATCTTCTGGCACTTTGCCAAAACCAATGATTTTGACATTATAGTTCAGAAGGAATGAGCAGACTTCTTTTTTGACTGATGTCATATAAGGAACGGTTCATCAGGTTTGTCTTTTACTGTCTCTTCATCTGTGTCTTCATCCTCAGTAGTTTCTTGCTCTGGTCCCTCAGTGCTCGGTTCAGGTCCTTGTTCATTGCCAGAAGGTTCAGTACCCGTGTCTTCCACGGTTGCAATTGCTTCACCAAAATCTTCTTCTCGGGGTAGATCACCCAGGTCTTTTATGCCAAAATATCTTAAGAATTCTTTGGTCGTGCCATACCTAATTGGTCTACCAGGAACCGGCAGTCTACCGCATGTTTTAACCAGATTTTTCTGCAGGAGAACGTCTAATATCCAGGTTGAATCAACGCCCCTTACTTTTTCAACTTCTGGTCTGGTAATAGGTTGGTGGTATGCTATTATTGCAAGGGTTTCCAGTCCAGCTTTTGAAAGCCTGCTCTTGCGGTCGTGGAGTGCACCGACCCATAGAGCAAATTCTGGTAGGGTGTATATCTGATAGCCTCCAGCGATTTCCTTTATTTCAAAAGCTCGTTGTGACTCGCGATATTCTTGATTCAACTCCTTAACACAGCTGACAATCTCATCTTTTTGTAAATTGGTTATTTCAGTGATCTTTTGCAATGTCAAAGGAGCATCAGTTGCTATTAATAGTGCTTCTATAGTGCGTTTCATATTAGAACCGTCCATTTATTTCTCCTTGGTGACATATAGCGAAATCAACTTATTTACAATCTTATCCCAATTGAACCTTTCGTCAATGCTCTTCTTAGCCCTCTTCCCCATTTCTTCACGTAGTTTTTTATCAATTGCCAGTCTTCGTATTGCCTTGGTAAGTGCCGGGACATCGCCGGGCGGGACAAGAATGCCGTTCACACCATCTTCAACAACATCAGTAATGCCCCCAGCCTTCGAGGCAATAACTGGTTTATAGCAACTCATCGCCTCGATTAAGACTACACCAAGACCTTCAATATCGCCTTGTTTATCGTATACTGCCGGCAGTACAAAAAAGCCGCATTTTTCATAGTGCCGCAACTTTTCATCAGCTGAAATCCAGCCGGTAAAATAAACCCGAGAGCGCAGATCAAGACGGTCAACAAGGTTTTCCAGTTCAGGTCGCTCTGCTCCATCGCCGATGATTACTAATTTATGGGGTATTTCATTTCTTAGCTCAGCCATGGCTTGTATCAAATACTTGATCCCTTTGCGCTCCACCAGCCGACCAACAAAGAGAATTTCATTTTCATCACTGATGTTCGATACTCTTTCCGGAACTGCAGCGCTGAACGGTATGACTTCAATTTCACTTTTTATATACCTTCTTAATTCAGTTCTGGTATGGGTAGATATCGCAGTAATCATATCAGACTTATTCAGCAAAATCGAAAGACACTTTGTCAGCCACTTGAATTTTTTCGTGAACCAGCGTATTTCGCGTCCATAAAAAGTAGAGAATAAGCGGGTTTTACCGGCAATGCGGGCGAATACTCCAAAAATAATATGAGGAAATGGCCAGTGAACGTGAACGATATCATATTTTTCTCTTTTGACTAGTTGGACAATTGCCCAGGTACCAGCTATCATATAGAAAAATATCAGCAGTAGGTTTAAGGGGTTGCGGCTTACCCGGTCGACAACTGTTTCCTCATGCGTGAGCTTTTCCAGATTTTTGAAGAAATAACGGAAACGATGAACTTTGACCCGGTCAAGGATCTGATCACGTAGACCTTTGTATGATGAAGTAAATACTTCGACATCGATTTTTTGGTCACGAAGCCGGAGTATTAGCTCGGTAAGCCAGGGGGTTATTACATCCCCTTTAAATCGTTGATATGCAGTTGTTACGAACAGAACCCTCATAAAATTTCGAATCTAAGTAAATTAATTAAACACATTGTAATATTAGTCTCTATTAGTGATTCTTTTATATTGGGGCAATTCGTGTTAAAATATGCGTGTAAATTCGCGATTATTTTATATTCGTGTTCATTGGTGTAAACTATCATTTCTTGAATTTCCATTTGACCAAGCTCCAGATTGCCTGAATGCCGTCTGTCACACCTATTTTCTTACCTTTTTTGCGCCCGGTGTAGCTAATTGGTATTTCGACAATCTTCTCTTTTCTTTTCAGGATTTTGCAGGTTATTTCAGGTTCGATCTCAAAACGCGATGATATTAGGTGTAGATCCCTTAGGAGCTCAGTCTTTATGACCTTATAACATGTCTCCATGTCTGATATATGGCTGCCAAATAAAACATTTGTCAAAAAGGTTAAGAACCGGTTCGCAAAATAACTTGATTTTAAGAAACTACCTTTTCCTAAAATTCTTGAGCCATAGACAACACTCGTTTTCTTCTCTTTGATTGGCTTGATCAGCTGTGGATACTGCTTAGGTGAATACTCTAAATCAGCATCCTGAATAATAACTATATCTCCAGAGGCAATTTGCAAGCCACTTCGGACGGCGGCTCCTTTCCCTCTGTTTTTCTCGTGAAATATCGTTTTTATTTCTTTTCTTTTTCTTAAAAGATCTCTGGTTCCATCCACTGAAAAATCATCGACCACGATAATTTCTTGAACTATACCGACACTTTTGACCACATCGATTACCGCATTAATATTATCTTTTTCATTATATACCGGGATAATGACTGTCACCTCCACGTCCAGATTATATGGAAAAATCGCTCAATGTAAAGTATATTCATAAATCTGTCATTGCACAACCCACATTGTAGTGGTCGAGCTTGCTCGACATCTCTCAATTTGAGCAGACCGAGGTCTGCCACTACTTAAAGTCATGATATATCACTGTAATCTTTTTTTGCATCATTGTAATCGAGAGATATTTCTGAAAATGATTCAGAAATATCTCTTAATTAAGCGTTGACATTTCTTGTGGAATATCTATAATATCCCACGGCGCCATCGTCTAGCTTGGTTTAGGACACCGCCCTCTCAAGGCGAAGATCACGGGTTCAAATCCCGTTGGCGCTATTTTTTTGAAATCGTTTATTGACAAAATGAAGATTTTGCATATAATTTATGTAAATAAATTACTGGTTCAAAGGAGGATTGGATGGCGAAAGAAGGTCAGATAGACAGTGTCGTGGGAAAAGGGACTGTTATAAATGGCGATATCAAGGTTGATGGTTCAACTAAAATTGACGGGAAGGTCAAAGGAAGCGTTACCGTAAAAGATAGTCTCTTTGTTGGTAAAAGTTCCGTGATAAAAGGCGATATTTACTGCAAATCAGCAATCATTGGCGGTAAGATTCAAGGCAATATCAATATCCAAGACATTGTTGAATTCCAGAGTGGCGCGCAGATGTTTGGTGACATTATTTGCAAAGGCATAATCATCCATTCGGGCGTCTTTTTTGAAGGTACTTGCCAGATGTCTCAAAAAACCAAAGGAAAAGCCGTAGATGATAATTAAGTTGTACGGAACAAGAGGTTCCATAGCAGTTGCTAATAAAGAAACTAAAAAATACGGCGGCAATACGACATGTTTATATGTTGAATCGAATTCAGGTGATGTAATAGTAGTCGACGCGGGGACTGGTATCCGGCTATTAGGTGTTCACCTAATACAAGAGAAGAAGAGCAAGATAAATATGCTATTCACCCATTATCACTGGGATCATATTCAAGGCTTTCCCTTTTTTACACCGATATTTTTGCCGAGTTCAGTTGTAGATATTTACGGTTCATCAAAAATGACAGATCCAAAAAAGGCTTTGTCGTATCAAATGACGCGACCTTACTTTCCCGCAATATTGTCTGAATTACCTTCTAAAATCACATTCAAAACCTTGAAGAATAAATTAACTATCGGAGATATAGACATTCAGACCATTATAAACAACCATCCAGATCAAGCCTTAGGACTAAAGTTTACTGAAGGCAAGAACTCGTTTGCCTTTTTAACGGACAACGAGCTTTTTGACAAGAATGGCAATACCCCATACGAAAAATTCGTTGATTTCATAAAAGGTGTGAATTTCTTCATCCATGATGCACAATACAAAGACGATATCTATAAAAAAAGATTGGGCTGGGGTCATTCAACGTACAGTCAAGCCATGAAACTTGCTGAGGATGCTGGTGTAAGAAATGTTATGTTTACCCACCATGATCACGGCAGTACTGATAAATGCATAGATGGCATTGTGAAAGGGTACCGGGGTAAATATCCCAAATACAACATTCAAGCAGCCGCCGACGGTAAGACAATCATTTTGAAATAGAAACGCATAGTGAAGCCCAAGGTTTTAGTTCTTCGAGCCGCTGGGACAAATTGTGATGTCGAAACAGCTTATGCCTTTAAGATCGCCGGTGCAGAAATTGAAAGCGTATATATAGATGAACTTGAACACCGACAACTAACCGATTACCAAATTATCGCTCTATCTGGTGGGTTTACTTATGGTGATGATATTGCCGCCGGGAAAATCCTTGCCAATGAGATCAAATATAAATTCCGGGATAAGTTTCTTGAGTTTATTGAGCAGGATAATTTGATAATTGGAATCTGTAATGGCTTTCAAGTATTGGTGAAATGCGGGATTTTACCTGCTTTTGATGGAAGCTTTGAAGCACAATCAGTGAGTCTAATAAGTAATGATTCTGCACGCTTTGAGGATCGTTGGGTTCATCTGAAGGTCCACCGTAATAGGTCGATTTTCACTAAAGGGATGAAATCAATAATAACCCTTCCAGTAGCCCATGCTGAGGGCAAATTCGTTGTTAAGGATGACGACATTCTAAAACAAATCCAAGAACATATTGTTTTCCAGTATGTTGACAAAAAAGGTAATGATGCTGGTTATCCATTCAATCCAAATGGTTCAGTACTCAGTATCGCTGGTATAGCCGACCCAACAGGTAGAATACTGGGATTGATGCCGCATCCAGAACGGCATATTTCGTCTTTGCAACACCCCAATCACACCCGGGAAAAACTCGATGAAACCGGTGATGGGCTGCGAATTTTCGAAAATGCAGTCAAGTACTTTAAGGTATAACCGAGTGTTTTTCAACAGAATTATTAGTAGCTATCATTATGGTGAGTTCTCGACAAGCCCCGTTAAATAATAGAGATTGATTTATGATAGAAGAAAAAAGCGGGTTTAATGAGATGATAGATTTACTCGGAGGTGTAATATTTTGTATTTAACAGGGCAAGCTATCTCGATTTTACTCGATACAGGTCGAACAATAATGATTTTATTCTTCGAGCGACCATGAGCTTCGCGAATGAGAGTCGAGAAGTACCATTCTGTCATTGCCTGGCTTGACCAGGCAATCCAGAATACCTATTCCGGGATCATCCGGCTAAACCGGATGATGACAACTAAAAATTTTTTGGATTTGATCATTGGAATTTGTTTAAGATTTAGAATTTTGATTTTGGGATTTACCGAACGAAGTGAGGTGTCATTATGGATGGTTACTTAAAAGAACATCCGATTTTAGAATTCAAACGCGGCAAAAAAGTTAAGTTCTTTTTCGAGAACCGAGAAATCGAGGGCTATGAAGGACTTCCTGTAGCCGCAGCCTTGCACGCAGCTGGTATTAAGGTGCTGAGTTTCTCAGAAAGGTATAATCGTCCCCGAGGGTTCTTTTGTGCAGTTGGCAAATGCTCTTCTTGCTTAATGGAGGTTGATGGTCGTTCCAATGTAATGGTTTGCGTGGAATTACTGAAATCAGGTATGAAAGTGCGTCGGCAAAAAGGAAAAAGTCAGAAACAATGACAAACGACAAAGGACAGGTTCTAAACTTCGCTACTTCGAAACTTCAAACCCTCGATATCTGTGTGATAGGCGGCGGTCCTGCAGGTCTTGAAGCCGGGATCATTGCACGTAGGCTCGGAGCCAAGGTTATGATAATCGATGATAACCCAGTGCTCGGTGGGCAATTAATTAAGCAGACACACAAGTTTTTCGGCTCTAAAGCGCATTATTGTGGTGTAAGAGGCGTTGATATAGCAGGTATTCTCAGCAAAGAGATTAAGGATTTAGGTTTTGACGTTCTCCACAATGCAACTGTAGTTGGGTATTATGATGATGATATCATCGGTGTGTTGCAACATGATAAATTGTTGTCAGTAAAGGCTAGAGCGTACATTTTTGCAACCGGGGCTAGTGAAAACATGCTCGCCTTTGACAACGCAGATTTACCTGGTGTTTATGGCGCCGGTGCTGTACAGACCATGATGAATGTCTATGGTGTTGTGCCAGGGAAAAGAGCTGTGGTAATCGGCTCTGGTAATATCGGCTTGATTGTTCCTTATCAGTTGCTGCAGGCTGGTGTTGAGGTCGCGGCAATTATAGAAATCATGGATAAAGTCGGTGGTTATTATGTTCACGCGGCAAAGATAAAAAGAGCTGGTGTGCCGATTATCCTCAAACACACAATTATTCAAGCCCAGGGTAGAGATTGTGTTGCAGCTGCACTCATCAGTAAGGTCGACGGAGAATATGAGTGCCTGCCCGGTACAGAAAAAACAATTGAGTGCGATATGATTCTGATTGCGATCGGTCTTTCGCCACTCTGCGAGTTGCTGTACCAGGCAGGATGTCGTATAGATTATATCCCTGAGCTTGGCGGTCATATGCCCCTTCACAATGAAGACATGATGACTACCCAGAAAAACATCTTTGTGTGCGGTGATCTGGCGTGTATTGAGGAGGCGTCTACTGCTATACTCGAAGGCAAGATTGCCGGCGCCAAGGCGCACGAAGTTCTATACGGCGAGACCAAGCAGGGTAAAGAGATTGCCCAACAGGCAAAAAGGGAATTATCAATAATCAGATCCTCACCATTTGAACAAAGGATTGTATCTGGTCTCAGTCGGTTGAAGCCGCATTAACCAAGGTCTTTGCGAGTCCGCCACGTTTCTTGGCGGACCAAGCAGTTTCATTGACAGCCCAACTTTTCTCTATATAATACCATGTTATGAGTGCAATAGAAGTCATAAAATCAGTTGCTGGTCTTGGCGGTCTCAGTTTGATTTTTGGTATTGTTCTGGCTATTGCATTCAAGAAACTCGCGGTCAAAATTAGTGAACAAGAGCAGAAACTGAGAGATGCCTTGCCAAGTGCAAATTGCGGTGCCTGTGGTTTTCCTGGTTGTGATGCCTATGCCCATGCCTTAATTGAAAATGCTGGTGAGGTAGCGTTAAACCTCTGCCCGGTCGGTGGTGCCGAAACAATCAGGAAAATCGGCGAAATTCTGGGGATTGAGGTTGAGGCAGCAGAACCAATGCTGTGCGTATTGCGGTGCCGGGGCGGCAGGGAAAACGCAGTTGAAAAGTTTGAGTATATAGGGCCAGGTGATTGCCGAAGCAATTACATCCTCTTGGGCGGCAATAAAGCATGTGAATGGGGGTGTTTGGGCGGTGGTCACTGTGAGACTGTTTGTCCATTTGATGCCATTACAATGGGACCGAATCGTCTGCCTATTATTGATCCACACAAATGCACGGCATGTGGTATTTGCGTAAAAGAGTGTCCGCGTCAGGTTCTTGAGTTAATGCCCCGCGCTCAATTGATATACTTAGCCTGTAAGACTCTGGATAAAGGCAAAGTAGTCAAAAATGTCTGTAAAGTTGGTTGTATTGGTTGTACCCTCTGTGTTAAGTCCTGTCCCTATGAAGGAGCAATACAAATGGACCGTAACCTTCCCAAGATGGACTATACCAAGTGTACATCATGCGGTATCTGTTATAATAAATGTCCAACCAAATCATTTATTGACCGTGCCCCAGCGCGACCTTATGCCATTATTTCTTCAAAGTGCGATGGCTGTGGAGAATGCCTGAAGGTATGTTTATTCAAGGCGATTGAGGGTGAACCAGGAAAACGCCACACCGTGATAAAAGATAAGTGCATAGGTTGTGGCAGGTGTTTTGAAGTCTGTCCGATAAAGGTTATTACCATGGCCGGCGCCCTGGGATATATAGAAGTAGCATAGTGTTAGGACATCAGGCTATCAGAGGATCAGGATGAAGTTATATTATTCCAACTCCACATTGGACAATGCTCAAGTTATCATCCTTGGTCTTCCTTATGACCGAACTTCATCTTTTCTCCCCGGTTCGCGATTTGGACCCGAATTCATAAGATTGTGTTCTGAAAACATTGAAGATTATTCTCCTTATCAGAATAAGAGCCTTTATGACGTGAAAATATGTGATTGCGGGGATGTAGAGTTTGACACAAAAGATTGGGTCTTAAAAGCGCGTACCGTAGTCGAGAAATACATAAACAGAAAGAAATATCTCATTACACTCGGCGGTGAGCATACAATTACCGTACCGATCATTCAAGTCCTCAAAGAGAAATATGAAAATTTCTCACTGGTTCATTTCGATGCTCACTGTGATCTGCGTGATGAGTATCTCGGGCAGAAAATCTGTCATGCCACAGTAATGCGACGAGTAGGTGATATAATTGGATTTGATAATCTGTATCAATTTGGGATCCGCTCAGGAACTCAAGACGAATTTCGCCTTGCTAAGAATTTGTATAAATTTGATGTTTTTAAACCTTTGTCTTCAGTAATAAACAATATTAAAGAACCTATTTATCTGTCAATAGATGTAGATGTCTTAGACCCGGGCGTTTTGCCAGCAGTTTCCACACCTGAACCAGGTGGGGTCTCGTATCAGGAACTTATCAAGGCATTGTTATTATTCAAAGATAAAAAAATCCTTGGAGCTGATATTGTCGAATACAACCCTTTCGCAGCCTCGCCTTATGCATCAGGTTCTACCGTGGCCGAGATACTGCGGGAGCTCATTCTAATAGTAAGCAGTACGCAGTAAGCACTAAGCAGTCATAATTTTATCATTTGTTTCAGATGGCAAATGATCTGTAGTTGCTCGATTTATCGAGCGTCTGATAAATCAGACGACTACAATTCATCATCTATTTCTTCCCGCTTCCATACCCAAACCCATAAACCATTTTGTTATCTTGACACCGCCCATACATTGCTTATAATTTATTAAAGGAGGAACAATGACACTAATAATATTGTTTTTAGCAACCCAATCATTTCTTAATATCGAGAACAAACAGGTATTCTATCCTGAACCGGTAAGAGCCGAGTCAACACATACATATGATGTATTACACTATTTCATTGATCTTGACCTGGCCATGACTTCCCGTTATCTTGAAGGCGCAGTTACGATTTCAGCCCGGAGTAATCAGGATAATTTGACGATTCTTGACCTCCACCTTTTAGGCTTGAATGTTGACTCTTTAAAAGTCGATGGACTTACTGCATCTTACTCCCACAATTACGAGACTTTATATGTGAACTTGCCTCAAGTCTATAATCAGGGTGATTCCTTTGATATAATGGTGGGCTATAGTGGTACGGGTTCAGGCAGTATGGGTTATCTCTGGTATACCAGCACCCACCCCATTTCATATACCCTGGGTTGTCCATTCTGCACAAGAAGATGGCTACCCTGTTATGACCGATTATGGGACAAGGCTGATTATGGTGTCGAGTTTTTTATAACTGTACCGGATTCCTATTATGTCTGCGCTACTGGAGAATTACTTGATGTAGATACTACGGCAGGTTATGCAACATTCAATTGGAAACATAATTATCCGATTGCTCCTTATCTTATTCACTTTGCCTCAAGTATCTTTACCACATATTCAGATTGGTATTATCCGTCAGCGTCTGACAGTATTGAGATCAAATATCATTTCTGGCCTGAGGATACGATTTATGCCCCTACTGCATTTCAACATACAGTTGATATGATGTATTATTATGATTCGCTATACGGTGATTATCCATTTGAACGGTATGGCATGGTAATACTCCATCCATTCTATTATGCGGGCATGGAACATCAAACCATGAGTTCGATATATCGTACAGGCTTTGTCGGTAATGATTATTACTTGATGGCACATGAGATGTCTCACATGTGGTGGGGCGATATGGTAACGTGTTTTGGTTGGCAGAATGTCTGGTTGAACGAAGGATTTGGAACTTATTCAGATGCCCTTTACAGGGAGCGAAGAGAAGGACATCAGTCATTTATCAATACCATGATATCGCGCCGTAATGCGTATTTTTCCGCAGAGGCTTCTCATCCAAGACCTCTATACGATACAACCCTGACCGATCTTTTCTGCTGGGGGCATGATTATTGCAAGGCTTCGTGGGTACTCCATATGATACGTTATCTATGCGAAGATGATAACATCTGGTTGAGCTTCATGAGTACTTACCGTGATTCATTTGAGTATGGGAATTCCTCGACTGATGATGCAAATCTTATCCTCAATCAGGCGCTCGGGGGTAATTATGATTGGTTTTTTAATGAGTGGGTTTATGATTTATATTATCCGATTTACGATATCGTCTGGGTTAAAGTCTATGAATCGCCAAACTGGCGTTTGGTACTTGATATCACGCAGACACAGCCTATGGGGCCTTCAGTCTTTCATATGCCTTTGCCAATCGGAGTAGATTACCCGAGCGGTGATACAATATTAACGCTCGACATAAATCAGTCCCCACAACACTTTGAGTATGTATTAGCACAAGAGCCAATGGACATTGTCGTTGATCCCGAAACCTGGATCATTCAGAAAAACACGGTCACGCAAGGTATTGAAGAATATGTCAGTAATAATATTGCAATTGAGAAGATCAATTCGATCGGTCGGCACATAGAACTTACCCTCACGCAACCGGGTTTGATCAAGGTCTTTGATATAACCGGAAGAATGGTCTATAAAACCTATGCTGAGGAATTGGTCTACCGACCATCAAGCGCGGGTATCTATCATGTTATAGTTGGGGATAAGAAAAAACGAGTTGTCATTGTAAAATAAGAAAATTTTCGCCGAACATATAATACTTTAATTTTCCTCCCCCTTCGACGGGGGAGGATTAACCCCGTTAGATCTTTACTATCTAACGGGGTAAAAGTGGGGGTGATTTCGGTAATTAATCTATTATATGTTCTCCTTAGTAACTATTGTTCGAGCCTGCCTGCTTTTGTCGCAGGCGAAGTCGAGAACCTTCATCAGGGTTATAGTCGCCCAATTTATTGGACTGTGGTAATTCCCTAATCAATGTAGTGGTCGAGGCGAGAAATCATGATTTCTCGCAGATAAGGAGGTCTGTTGTAACAAATAATGAATTTCCACAGGGTATTGGGGAAATAAAGTATTTGATTTTTCGTTGACTCTACCGTGAATATTTGTATAATGGTCTGATAATGTCTCATCAAATAAATATATTAGTCACCGGCGCGGCTGGTTTTATCGGCTGGAAAGTATGTGAATTCCTCCTCACAAAACCTGATCTCATTCCCTCATCTCTTGAAGCAGAGGGTAAGGGTGAGGGGGTAAAATCTGTCAACGTCATCGGCATAGACAACATGAACGACTACTACGATGTCCGCCTAAAACAATGGCGCCTCGAGCAATTAAATAAAATCAGTATGAATCAATCCCAAAGTCCGTATGAATCTAAATTTATTTTTCACAAACTCGACATCGAAAATTACGATTCTCTTAAGAAGCTCTTTCAGCAATATTCAACTCTCAAAAATCCCTCTCCCTTGAAGGGAGGTGCACCAACTCATATTCCCTCTCCCTTGATGGGAGAGGGTAAAGCCTGCCCTGAACTTGTTTCAGGGGGTGAGGGTGTAACAAATTCTACTCATCACCCCTGCTCCTCTGCTCCGTTTCTCGCAATAATAAATCTCGCTGCCCGTGCCGGTGTTCGCTACAGTTTGGAAAACCCGTTTGTCTATTATACGACAAACGTCATAGGTACTTTAAACCTTCTCGAACTATGTCGTGAATTTGGTGTGAAAAAATTCATTCTTGCATCGACCTCCTCGCTCTATGCAGGACAGAAAATGCCGTTTAAAGAAGATTTGCCCGTAAATGAACCCATATCACCCTATGCTGCATCAAAGAAGAGTGCTGAAGTAACGTGCTATACCTATCATAACTTATACGATATAGATATAACGATTTTAAGGTATTTCACTGTGTACGGACCAGCATCCAGACCTGATATGAGTCCTTTACGATTTATTTCCTGGGTCTATCAAGAAAAACCCGTGATCATCTATGGTGACGGTAAACAGTCACGTGATTTCACATATGTTGATGATATTGCCCGCGGTACAATAATGGCATTAAAACCTTTGGGTTTTGATATAATAAACCTTGGCTGTGATCAACCTCATGAATTACTCGAATTTCTGAAGCTTATTGAGGAGAAGCTGGGCAAGAAAGCAAAGATTGTACATGAACCATTCCATCCTGCTGACATGCAGGCAACCTGGGCTGACATAACCAAGGCAAAAAATATTCTTGCCTGGCAGCCAAAAATAAAATTAGAGCAGGGTATAGAATCTGCAGTTAAATGGTTTACAGAAAACCGCTCATGGGCAAAGAAGATAAAATTGTAGATTCAAAAATCATGATCGTTTTTCGAGCACCTCATATTTACATTGATTTTTCAATAATTTCAAATATAATTGTTGAGAAAGAATACATTGTTTGTGGATAAGATTTTGGCAAAATTAAGTGGTTTAATAAAAAAAAGCATTCCTTGGTACGCAAAAATTATTATTAAAATATTTTTATCACACTTCCCGGTGCGACATAAAATATGGAGAATGTTGCCGTTATTCCATTATGGTCCTATGCAGTCATTCCAGTATGCATATTCTATTTTCACTAAACATTTTTCAATGACTAAAAATATGAGTTCGTTTGTTTGTTTGGAACTTGGACCCGGAGATTCTCTCTTTTCTGCCTTAATAGCTAGAGCTTTTGGATCAAAAAGGGTTTTCTTGGTGGATGTCGAAGATTGTGCTAGTCGTAGTATGATTATATACCACTCAATGTATTCATTCTTGTTGGAAAAAGGATACAATCTTGAAGTGGATCTTTCAAACTTTGATAATTTAATGCGATCTTGTCGAGCAGTTTACCTAACATCTGGTTTGCAGTCCCTGATGGAACTACCTGATAATTCTGTTGATTTTATTTTTTCAAATGCTGTGCTTGAACATATAAGAAGAAGTGAATTTTTACCAACTCTAAAGGAACTTCACCGAATTTTGAAACCAACCGGTATTTGTTCTCATGTTGTTGATTTGAGAGACCATCTTGGTGGTGGATTGAATCATCTACGATTCTCGAATTTAATTTGGGAATCTGACTTTTTTGTCAAGTCTGGTTTCTACACTAATAGAATCAGGTTCTCCGAAATGCTGTCTTTTTTCGAAAAGGCAGGATTTAAAATTAACGTAATTAGCAAAAACATTTGGAATAAATTACCAACTCCCAAAAGTAAACTTCATAAGCAATTCTGCCAACTATCAGATCAGGATTTGAATATTGCCAGTTTCATAGTTTCACTTACTTTTTAGAATCCTTTGGCAAAAAAGATAAAATTGTAAATTAACGAATTATAACTTTTTCACAACCACATCATTATATTCACATCTCATAGCATCTTCGAGTACACCTATGCCAATCCCACCAGTTGAAAATGTGTCGTCATTTGCTTCAATGATTTTTTTACCATTAATATAGCCAGTAATCTTTGTTCCTTTTACCCAAATTCTTAATGCATACCATTTATCTCTTTCAGGAGTAAAAAACGATGAACCAATCCTAATCCATTTACCATCAACACATTTATGCAAATCTATTATCCCGGCATCGCCGTGAATGCCAAATCTATAAAAATTCTTTTCATCCTGTAGTCTGAAGAAAATATATGATTTTAACCAATCGACAGCAGGATTATCGCTACCCAGAATCTTTGTTCTGACTTCAAATTCATAATCTTTCCACCCAACATTTTTTATGAAGGCAAAATGTGATGATCCACTGCCTTTGGCAATACAATTCACGACGCTCCACTTTCCCCTATTTAATGTCCATTTTCCCATCCCCTTTTTAAAGTCATCATGGAATAAATCGCTTTCACTAAAAAATAAAGCCACTTTTAATGGAAATAATTTTCTTATTTCTTCTTTTTTCGAAATCAATGTTAGTTGAATAATTCCGTCTGTTTTTGCAACGATTGGGATTTTGATTTCTTTATGCTCCAAGGGCTGTAATAAAAACTGGGTCGGTGTTTTAACTTTACCCGATCCTTTAATAAATCTGCCGTTAATATCTATTGAACGCTTCTTGTTTGAATTATTGGTAATATAAAATAGAATATCTTCTCCTTCATTGAATTTTATAAAAACATCTTCTTTCGGAGTAATAGAAATTGCATCGACAATCCAGCAGCTCATTTTATATTCTTTACCATTATATCGAACTTTTATCTCAACTTCGCCATCAGTATCTTTTGGAACCCTGGTGTTAAACTTTACCTTATTTGAGGTAATTGCTTTCGTTTGCTTAAGCCACGGTGTTTCAAGTGAGCATGTCTTTTTATCAGTAGGATTTTCTATACGAAATATCAAATCCTCGTTTCTTTCTTTAATCAGTATTGGTGAAGAAACCCTTGTCATTTCATATTTTCTCTTTTTGGATAAGAGTATTGAAGAACAAGACAGATGATATGGTAAGTTGATTTTTAGAGCAGTCTTTTTTCTCTTGAAATCGATAGTATTAACACCTGACCAATCGCCAGACAGCAAATAGACATGCTTAATTTCGTCTGCATCTGGTATATTAATTATAATTGGAATCTCATATTCAAATGGGTGAGGTATTAATTGAGATTTCACTGGGCTGATAATAATTGCTACATAATCTCCTGTAGGCGTTCTGAATATATTACCTCTAAAACCTTCAGGAATTTCAATCGGGTTTTTACTCAATACCCATTTTCTATTTTTTATAAGATCAAAGAGGGATACGTATTTTTCATCAAGTTTTTGACACTTAACATCACCAAATGTTATTGAAGGATAAGCACCATAGAGAAGAGCATATTTGAGTTTTTCTTGTGTTTCTTTTGGCGTTCTATCCTTGGTTAGGAAAATTATTGGTTTTACTAAACCTAAGTATTGGATTTTACAAAGGGCTGATGGGTGTATCTCGGCCATTATGCCATCCAGATTTTTGCAAACCTCGATTGATGTTGGGTTATTTCCCCAAATACCCTTTTTGTTTTTGTGGAAAATATCAAAAATGGTTTCATTTATTTTCTCTAAGGCAAAACCGAGCATATATGCAGATTTATCATCGATCATTGTAATTCCATCATCATGAGCAAAATCGTATTCCCAATAATCCATTCGGTCATAAAAAACGCCATCGATCATGGGATATTTTTCTATCAAATCCTTAGCTTGACCTATAATATACTTACCCCATTTACTCATTGGGTCAGGGTTCATCAAATTACAGAGTTTCCATGCTGAATGAGGTCTATTCCATTTGTTACGAGCTATATCCACAGCAAAATATTTTTCAGCATATTGATGCCACGCCTCAAAACTTTGAAAATAGAGATAGACTTGAATACCGTATTTGTGCCATAAATTTATCAGATTTTGCATATTTTTATAACTATTGCTTTTTTTCCCAACTCCTTTTTCCCAGTTATTTAAACTTATTTTGTCTGAATTCATAATAATACCCCAATCTTTTTGTTTGGGTGTATAAAGGCCATAAAAGGGAAAGTGCCCGTGTAATTCAATCCATTTAACACCATGATTCTTTAGCTGCATAATCTTATTTTTGTTATCAAAAGGGTTTCCAAGATAATACCAGCCCTCACCAATTTTAGTATTCTCAACTGCAGGATAAAAATATTCTGGATACTTATTCAATAAGAAATTTAAACCAGGTCGCCAACCACCTTCGTGAGGGACAACATAAATTGCCACCTTGATTTTTCTGTTTTCTGTAAGTCTAAGATGATTATATGTAACAATCAAGTTTTCTTTATCTGCCGAAAAAGTAAGGCTAGGTTTGGAAATTTCAAAAGGTGCGATGATACTCAAACCATAGTCCTCCTCAGAATTATATACACAGAATATCGGTATTAAAAAACTCCGACGGTAGGTGCGGATCTGCGTACTTATTTTGTTGATGGAGAAAACCGTATCTTGTGCAGGATAAAATAGATGGCTCATTTTTTTTACGGCAGGTATTTTGAAATTCAAAAACACTTCTTGCTCAACGTTACTTTTGCAGAATATTTCTACTTGCCATCGTAAAGCAAGGCTGTCAATAATAAATTGATGTTCTAAAAATGCTTCTCTCCATTCTTGCTTAATATAAACTCTGGCAAACTGGGGATAATTGTCTTTGCAATCTATTTCCACTATCTTTCCTTCACTTTTTTTCGAATGAATATTTATATCAACCGTGCTTTCTTGAGAAAGGAGGTTTTTACCTTCAGCAATTATTGCGGTAATGTTGCCCGTTTTTTTCGAAATATGAATTTCCGTGTGTTCATTTTTAAGGTGGAACTCGGTGTTTGTTTCAGAAAGATAATTGCCGTGCACGTATTGGAGCAATAACAGTGTTAACAAAAGGAGCATTTTATGAACCATTTTTAACCTTCACCTTGATTTTCTTTCCTTTAGGAAGAAGGAATATGTGCAGAAAATTTATATTGAAAAACAAATTATCTTAATCGGCTTTGCGTGATTTAAAAATTCTTAACAGTTTAAATTTCAGATTATGCAAATCGGTTTTTAATTTTGTACGGATATCAACCAGCTTTACATATTCATCCGGTCGTGTTTTAAGATGGTCAAACCATTCTTGGAAAAATGAAACACTTACACCAAGGATCAAGCTAAATAATGCAGCTAATGTTACTATTTGACGTCTCTTTGGTGAACTTCGTTTTTCTGGCGGACTCGCTTTATCTAAAACCTGTACTGTGGGTGTATCCTTCAATTCCATAATCTTGGCTTGTTCATATTGTTGGGTCAAAACTTCAAATATTACTTGCTGTACTTCTACATCTCGATAGAGTCGCGCATATTCTAAGGAAACTTCAGGTAGTTTTGAAAGCGGTACAGAAAATCCGGCGCCGAATTCACCTTTGTTTTCTTTCATATTACCAAATTCAATTTTTGAAAGTTGCCTTTTGAGTTCTCTTATTTCACGGTTGATATTGTATAGATGTGGGTTATCTATCTGAGACGAAGAAGAAAGAGTTCCTTTCTTGACTTCAAGTAAGAGTATTTGCCTCTTAAGGTCGGCAATTGTTGCGATGGCGCTTTCGATTTCCACCTCCAGAGCAATGATGCGATGTTTCTCCTGAAATTGCCTCAAGGCTTCTTCTGCTTTTACGAGAGTGTCAGTAGTTTCCTTCAATCTTTGCTCGATGAATATGCGGTATCGCTTTCCTACTGTCATTGCAGTTTCTGTGTTGAACTGATCGAGCTCCTCAACATATGAGTTGGCAATATCTGCAGCTAATTGTTTGTCTTTCCAGGTCACCGAGACAACTATAATCCCTTCTGGAGATACTCTGATGTTCGTTATATCTTTTAGCATCTTTGAGGCATCATACGTACTTTTCGTTTTGAAAACTTTTTTAAGATCGTACTTATGCATAATCTTGCCTACGATTGTACCGCTCTCTAATATGGCAGCAAAAAGATCAGAAACAGATGTCGCTCCCGGAAGCATTCCAGCCAAACCTGAGAAATTTCCCAGGTTCCCTGCGAGGCTCGCACCCATGAGACCGAACATGCTTTCCTGCTGAGAGCTCGGGGGTAAGATGGTGGTGGTTGCTGTGTATTTCGATGGAACCAAGAGACTGATGACAGCAGCAGACAGGGTGATTGCCAAGAAAGTTTTGATAATGAAAAGCCGTCGTTTGAAAATTATTGCAAGATAATCGACAAAAGATGCAGATTTTCTCTTTTTCATAATTATTAGTTTATTCAGTAATAGTAAAATGTCAAGACAAATGGATAATTCTCCAAATGACCAAAAAGGTTGTTTTATTTAAAAAAAGGGAATTACTCTTCTTTTGCCATAGAATCAAGTTTTAAGGCAACTATTACACTAATTAATATACTTACTGCCCATTGTCCGTGCTTCATTACATTTACACTCCATGAGTGACATACTATAACAAAAAAATGTGCAAATATTACAATCCATATTACACTGGGTCGATAGGTAATCCTTAGATACAATAATGTCAGTATAATACCAAGCACATAGGGGAATATGATCACACCGGGTGGCCCAAAATCAGCATGTATCTCACGCAAGTATGTTCCTGCATTGATCCGCTCGGGTGTGTTGATGAATAGATTAAAGGGTGGAAGACGTTCTGCAAGATCGAGCTTCGCTAATATATTATATACAGGTTTAAATGTATAACTGCCAGGATAAAACTTTTCTTCACCAATGTAAAGATACTCGCTAAATGCTACAGGTGGTGCAGAAAAATAAAAATAAAATGAGGGTAGAAATAAAATTGTTGAACGTACTGTCTCCATATCCTCTAATTCGTATTTGAAATGTATCTTAAGCCGTCGGCTTGAACTTATCAATATGAATGTCCCGAGAACTAAGATAGCCACCAATATAAACGTAATAATAGTATTGCGTTTTATAAATCGCTCATGAGGAGTATAAAGTAAAGCTGTAAGAAAGAGATAGCAAGCGATAACAATATTCCATCTGCCCATAACTATAATCCCATGCAAACCCACCACGATAAATGGTAGAATACTTAAGAAAGTTATTTTTCTACGTAATGCCGTATAAATACCAGCGAGGCAACAAGCAGCCAACGGTAAACTACCCAAGTAAGGAATTCCACTTATCTCTCCAGTTAAGCGTGCACCATAAAGCATATTTGCCTGTATCAGTGCTGCGCCAATGTTCCCAAAGGTGCGAATGATTAATAGGAACTGATAAATTATTGTAACAAGGGATAATATTGATAATACAATGATGACCCTTGATAGGAATTTGAGATTACGTGAAAAACGAGGCTTTGACTCTTCTCCAAATTGCGAAGAATCAACTGATTGGTGCGTTGCTGCCCGCGCCCATATACTCACAAAAGTACCCAAAAAAAGCATAAACCAGCTTATACCAATGTAAAACCAAGCCTCAGCAGAAATCTCGTAATACCGGATCAGTCGAAGAGTGTAGAATGCCAGGCTGGCTGTCCAGAAAAAAGAATAAACTGACAGGTGATTAAACCAACGTTTCATTAGAAAACGCCCCAGAAATATACCAACAGTCCCGGCGCTGAAAATCAAAAATAGTGTCATATTACCTCAAAAGAACTGTCGCCACACGATAATTGATAATCAATTTTAATAGTTCGCCCAGAGAAGTCAAACGCCGGACACATTGATTTTTTATCCACACAAAATCCTGGTCTCGATTAATGATATACTCAGCATTGTATCCAAAACTTTTTAAAGATTTCAGTAGTTTCACAATTGACTCAGTTCCAACTGCATCACAATGAAGTTCTGCTACTATAGTTGGTTTGTATTGCTTAAATGTATTTTGCATCCCCCCTATTGCGACAACTTCCCCACCTTCAATATCCATACGGATAAGGTCAACTTTTGAAAAGTTGTGTTCTTTGAGCAAAGTATCCAATTTTCTCGTCTTTATTTGAATAGAAGAAATTACCTTACCGGTTATCGGTGGAATAAGTGAATTGGTATTCGAGGCTTCGGTGATGTAAAATTCGCTCATGCCATCTTTACCACCCACAGCACATTGAATAATATCTATATTTTGAAGGTGATTAGTATTTGCGTTAATTGTTAATAATTTATAATTTTGGGGCTCTGGCTCAATGGCGAGCACTTTTCCTCTGTGACCAACCAAAGTTGATGCCAGAAGTGCATAATAACCCAGATTACTGCCAATATCAACCACGTACATACCCTTTTTTATACAATTTCTATACAAAGCTGTTGCATTAGGTTCATGAATATGGTAGATAGCTAATTCTCTACTAATACCTGGATCATAGAAATGTACATAATATTTTAAACCATGTACCTTAGTGGTTGGGTAGGGTTGACCTATGTGAATGCGCTTCAAAAACCAGATAATGTTTTCCCTTCTTACTCGCCAATTAGTTATGTAGTGGAAAAACTTTTCAATGATCCCCACTAATCCTTTGTTTTGGTAAGCAGATATTAATTTATGAATATTTTTTACCATTTCGACTCCTTTTTTGTTAATCTTTTCCTTTGCTAATGCAATTAGTCACGCGGAGACGGCCTCAGCAGGCGATTGCGGAGAACGAACATTATAGATCGATCTTGAGCATCCAGTATATATCGCCAACCTGCAATTATAAACACAATGCAGACAAACATTGCGCCGAGAGATTTGACGAAAATATTATTCAGGAACAATAAAGGTAAAAGCAAACCAGCTAATGTAAGGAACCATATGAATTCAAGTAATATTCGATTTCTAATTAAAATAGTACGATCTAATCGGATAATTCTCCAGGCTACCTTCCAGGACATAAGCATGCCAATTGCTCGGCAGAATGTCCAGGATAAAGCTGCGCCTACAATACCTATTTTTTTGATTAAAATAATGGATAATAAAACCGAAATAGGAAGTAGCAATAGTTGAATCTTCGCCGTTATTTCAGGACGGCCAATTCCCTGGAAAAAGGCAAGAGGCAGATGAGTCAAGGAGCTGATTAACACGCCAACCAAGAGGATTTGAATGACGAGTGTGCTATTTTGAGCAAAGGCATTACCCAGCCATGCGGTAAGGATTTCATGGGCAAATAACATAAGAATTAATGCAATTAGACCTACGGTCAAGAACACGTATTTAGTAGCGCGGATAAAGTAAAACCTCAAGTCCTTGATACGTGTTAATCCGAGTGTGCTAAATGCAGGAAAGATTGTCATAACTAAACTTCCCGGTATGATCCAGAGCCGATTTATTACGTCAAAAGGCGCAGTATAATAAGCAACAACACTCATCGTGAGAAGCGCTCCAATTAAAAAACGGTCCAAATACTGCAAAATTGGTCCGATAATATTAGAAACCGTAACCCAGCCTCCAAAAGTTAGAAGGCGCATAAAAAGGGAGAAAGATCCTGAATACCTTCTTACCTGAGGGGCAATATGGAAGTCCAACACAATAAAGGCGACTAATGCCCCAACTCTGGCTGTGAGAATTAAGGCCACAATACCGGGCAAGGTGAAATTAAAGTGAAGACCAACTACTGGAAGGAGAAATGTTAATGCACTTGATGGAATCCTTACTGCATTAGTAAGATCAAAACGTTGAGCCGCCTCCAACACGCCGGAGAATGAACTAGAAATAAGAACTATTGGCATAGATAAAGCGAGAACATAGAATGTAGCTCGGGCTTCAGCATGTAGCGGCGCTGAGATATTTAAGACACGCTCAACCAGCAGAGGTGTGCCACTAAGTACGATGACACTTCCAATTATTCCAAATATTGCCTGAACTGTAACAGCTGTCCAGACAATATTTGATACCTGTTTTGTCTCACCTTTACCTAATGCCTCAGCCACATACTTGATGGTTGCTCGCCCCAACCCCAAGTCGAAGATCGTGAAGTATCCCAGGACAACCCAAATAAGGGAGAGCAATCCAAATCGCTCGGTTCCCAATCCACGGACAATTAAAGGTATTGTGATTATTCCAACAAGGAGCGGTACAGCCCGACCAATAAGATTAAGTATTGTATTGCGCGCCAAAATCCTGCCACTTATTTCTAATCGTTTCATTCTGGTAACAGTATATCCGATGAATAATAAAGTGTCAATATTTTCATTTTTTTAGGTAAAACGACTAAACTCGGCAGTTTTTCAAATTGAATTGCATGTAGCAACTTACCAATCCAAGATTTAGGCTGAATATACATGCCCTAATGCTACTTTTCTCCATGCGTTTTTCTATCACTTAGTGGTCAATCATTTAGATTGCTATTTGTTGTTGGGTTATTTTATCTACAGAAGCGCTTTAAATTTGTTTTCGTTACTCCTCTACTATCGTAATACATCAAAATACGTTTTTTCAATTTTTTTTAGATTTTTCGTAAAATCAAATTGCAAGGCAGCCAATCTAGCCTGCACAAGCATATTTTTATCATAATCTGATTTATATATTTTATACAGAACCTTTATCAATGCCTCGCTATCTCTGGGGGGAACCAAAAAACCATTAATGCCATCATTAATAATTTCTTCTATACCGTGAATCTTTGAACCCACTGTGATAGTATTGCATAGCATTGCTTCAACAAGCACCAATCCCAGGCCCTCATACACAGATGGTAGACAGAGAACATTCATGAGCGAGTACAATTCTGGCATATCGTTTCTGAATCCCAAAAAACTTACGTGATTTTCAATATTTGATTTGTGACAGTAATCCGATAGTTCTTGCTGCAATTCACCGGTACCAATAACCAGCAGTTTAATGCTTGGAATCTTTGATTTCAATTCAGCAACAGCCCGCAGAAGATAAATATGTCCTTTTTGCTCAGTGATTCTTCCGATAATACCGATGACAAAATTATCTTTACTAATTCGCAGCTGTTTTCGAATATCATCAATATTAACCTTTTTAAAAAAACGGTTAATATCTACACCATGATAGATAACGCTTATACGATTTGGAGGTATGTATTCATATTTTGCAATAAATTTTTTAACAGCTTCTGATACTGCAATAATCCGAGCTGCAGGTAACGATAAAATATTATCAAGGATTCCCCAAAACAGTTTTTTTCGAAATTGATTTGTATTATGCTTTGTAGTAAAAAGTTTTACTCGAGGTACGATCATTTTGACAAGAAATCCATAGATATCAGGTAGATATAAATGGGTATGCACAATATCAATTTGATTGCTTTTGATATAACATACCAGTTTCTTGAGAGCTCTATAGCTCAATCTTCTATTTATATCTAAACACATATAGTTTGCAGAGGTTTCGCTGAATTCTGTTTCTAAATATCCTTTTCGCAGTGTAATAACATGAAGATTTATTCTTTTTTTATCGTAGAAACGCATTTGATCATATATGAGCCTTTCGACGCCACCACCGATTGCCTCGGTAACCAATATAAGAACGTTTATTTTCATAATAAGAAGAATCTATAGTTTTGATTTTCCAAGTATATCATTTAGTATTGTTTTAATACGTATTTTAGGTGGACCAAATTTAAAAATGCCGATAAAAAAACCAATTCCCCAATATATATGTAATATCCATAATGTTGGATTTAATAATGGGAAATACTTAAGACCTTTTTTGATACTAATACCAATAGATGTCAGTATTGTATACAAAAGATATGATCCAATGGGGATCCACCAAAATTTCGATCCTAACGCTAACAGAACAGGAGAAAAAATGAGCCACAAAATTAATAGCGGAGGCAAAAGATGTCTCCATCGTATTGAATCTGGATGTGCTTTTATGGTTTTAACTCTCCATGTGCCATAAAGCAGATATTGTTTAGCCAGTTTTGAGAGAGAACCTCTAACAAAATAATCACATTTTATTTTCGGAGAAAGTAATATTCTGCCACCTGCTTTTCTTATTCGATAATTTAGCTCATAGTCACCATTACGAATCCAATTTTCATTGAAATAACCAACTTCATCCAGAGTTTTTTTATACCAGGCACCGAGATAGACAGTATCAACCCACTTTTCCTTTTCAAGATAACGAAATTCGGCATCACCGATACCAAATGGGGTTGATGTTGCCAGGGCAATTACATTGGTAATATAATTATACCCAACAGCTTTTTGTAAACCACCAACATTTGCTGCCCCAGTCGTCTCAAGTAAATCAACGCATTGACGAATATAATCTTGAACATAAATCACGTGAGCGTCCATACTCAAGATAATATCACCCTTTGCAGCTTTAATCCCTATGTTATTTGCAGTTACTCGGATCTTTTTAGGATTATCGAGCAATTTAATATTTCGATATTTTTTTGAATAATCACCTACTATTTTCCTCGAATTATCATTGCTCATTCCATCGACAATAAGTACTTCAAAGCGATCAACAGGATAATCATTAGCCATTATTGAATCAAGGCATTTGGCGATGAAATGTTCTTCATTACGCATTGGCATGACTATCGATACATAGGGGAGATTTTTATGCGTATTATCGGTCATTTTTGTATTATATTCAGATAACAGATAAAGTCAATTAAATGCGAAATTTGCTATGCTCAAAGGTTATTTTACAATAGCAGAGACATCAATAGTATATATTTGCCGACTGCCCTCGTGTGCAGAATCAATGCATATTTGCCTGCCATCTCGGCTCCATCGAGGATGGAGATCACACCTGAGCTCTTTAGTCAAAAAGGGCGGTGAAAAAAAGCTTCCAATATCAATACATTCCTGGTTTTTGATATCATAGAGAAGAACATATCGAAGGTCGTACACATCAGGATATGTGTCCAGTAATATCCATGTTCTGTTAGGTGAATAGGTACAATGCCCATCTTCAGTAAGGAGATTTTTTCCTACAATTTCATACGTATTCTCAGAAGATTTTGTATCACGGAACAGAAAAAAAGCACCACCATAGACACGTGACCTCAAGAAAGGAAACATTTTCAACCGCCTATACAACCACTGGTTTTGCTTGACGAGTGTTAACGCAAACATCTTTACCTTGGACGTTTTTGAGGAGGCTTTTTGCTGAACCGCCCAGGTCAGAATATGATTGGCATCGCGCCAATCAAAATGTGAGACATGACTACTCCATAAGCAACGAAGATCTGAACCATCTATATTTGCTGTAAACAATCTAGTTCCAAATCGCTTCATATGCGGTAGGTCGTAACGATGGAGGAAACAAAATCTGGTATCGGCTGAATTGAAAGCGAGGTGATTGATCCAGTGGCGCACGCCCGGCATGATTGTATCGGAATCAAAATGAGCAATCTGGTGAATCGATACGATTAACTGATTTTTTCCATTTTCAACGTCCATGAGATAAATACCGTCATCATTTGGATACAATTCTGCATGCCAGGGATCCGGTAAACCAGCATAACCGTAATCTTTGCGTGTATGGTACAAGCGTGCGAAATTAATGCTCAACGCTTTTTTGCCGGAATGGCTTACAGCCGCTACTGGACGCGGCAGAGTTTTTTTTGAACCGGTTGTAATATCTAGAACGACCGAAACAAACTGATTGTTCTGACGATCACTGTAAATAATGGTTCTGTTTGGTGACAAAGGAGACCACTGCAGCATGGCGCCCTGCTGCCAGTTCCATGCCGTGGTTTGTGCGAGTATGGTTATATTGTTTTTATTAGACAAGTCAACCAAACCTATGTCAGCTGATTCATTCACTGGGAAGTGGTCATTAAAAGAGACTTGCATTGTGAGCATATATTTACCATCATAACTCCAAGGGCATTTGTCATAATAACCAAAGAAGTGATGCTTTGGTCCGTTGGTGATAGCTTTTACTGGCGCGCACATGTGTTCAATCATGTTTATTCTTTAGTACTTCATGCGTTTCCAACAATAAGTAAAAAACCATAAAGTGTCAGCAACAATATTAGAATTCATGGTGTTCTGCATTGTCTTATTATAGCAGATTTACTATGAAAGTCAACTTCTACTGTTTTTCAGTGGATTATGTTATTGCATTGACTTTAAGAGAAACAAAGCTATAATCCAAACATGATCAAATCTTTGAAGATAACCTCTTTCGGTAATTGGCTATGGGCATTCTTGACATATAACCAATCTAATGTTTATATTAATTTATGGCTGAAACTGAGGTGCGAAAGGGTAGAAATTGAATAGGAATTTACTCATAATAGCAACGAGTTTTCAAAAAATCACTGGTGGTTTGATATGGATAAGCAATTTGGCAGCATATGCGAAGAGGGTCTATAAGAAAACGACATTAATTGATCTATCGCAGGAAAATGTATTAATGCGTAGTAACAGATTTCTCGAGATAATTTATTATATAGTATTCTGTCTCTGGAAAAAGAACTTTTTCGTATTCATCGATCATCGCCTGCATTTAAGATTTAGTATGCCGCTTCTATTAAGTTCTCTTTTAAAGAAAAATGGTTATGCTACAATTTGTCACCATGTGTTCTATAAAATAAAAGATAACATGATAAGAAAAGTAATTGAGTATTTATCCGAGAAAATTTTCCTTAAAAATGCTCGATTCGTTGTTGTTCCAAGTAAGAAAACAGCTTCAGATGTCAGAAAACTAAATATTAGCAATGATAAAATAGTTGTCATAAATCCAACGTGCGTGTATAGAAATTATGAAATTCCGCAAAAACCCTTTCGTAACAATATTCTATTTGTCGGGAACCTTGAACCACGAAAAGGATTGCATATTGCAATCGAAGCTCTTTCGTTGATAAAGGATGCGAAATTTTCCTTCCAGATTATTGGTGATTGTCAAAAACACAAAGGATATTACGCATATGTGAAAAATCTTGTGATAAGGTGTGGATTATCTACGAAAGTAGTCTTCCATGGGAGAGTTACTTCTGATGATATAGAGGGGTTTTATAGAAATGCAAACGTCTTTGTTTTTCCATCCAGACATGAAGGGTATGGCATGGTCCTTTTAGAGGCCATGTCTTTCGCCTTACCAATTGTTGCAACTGATATTCCAACCACGAGAGAGATAGTTGTAAATAATGTGAATGGATATCTCTGTTCAGTTGATGACGCTACCTGTTTATCGCAGAAGATCAAAAAATTACTCAACAATCGGAATTTGCAGATGCAGATAGGTAAGGAAAATTTTAAAGCAAGCCGAAATTTTCGGAGTTGGGATGATGTAGTGCAACAGACATTTGATTCTTTATCCCCGTATTTATCAAATGAATAAAGTGGGAAGTTTAAAATGTGTAAAAATACTCTTTAAAAATTAGTTATATTTTATTTTTTATTAACCAAATTAAAATTCTATAATGATCTCTCGCCTTTTCCTTATTATTTGCTATGATATTTATAAAAAATCTGAGGTAGCTACCACACAGGTAAAGAAGTTTGAAAAATAGCATGCCGAGTTTTCCATAGTATTTTTCAAAATACCTACTTTCACTCGTCAGCGATGTAAATAAATGCTTCTCGGAGCGTTGTTTCCAACTGATCGATAGATTATGTAGTATTTTCGCATCATGTATAAAATATACTTGCCAGTTTTTTTTCGTGGCTCTGCGACAAAAATCCATATCTTCCATATAGGCAAAAAATCTTACGTCTAACATGCCGATATTTTCAATCGTTTGTCTTCTAATAAGCATACAAACCCCTGATACCCAATCGATTAAGCGAGACGAATTTCTTTGCCAGTAACGCATTAGTCTTTGGCCCAAAAAATGACTATATGGAAAACATTTCTCTATTGCTGATTGTTTTAAAAACAAAGTCAAAGGAGTCAAAAACCTTCCGCAACTATCCCACTGAAGTTTATTCCCTGGATTCATAACCCTACAGCCCAAAATACCAATATTTATGTTCTTTTTGATATAATAAACCATTTTGTGGATGGATTTATCAAACACAACGGTGTCAGGGTTTAACAGCAGAATAAAATTACCCTGGGCGATTTTTATACCCTGATTGTTGGCTTTCGCGTATCCTACGTTATTGTTGTTTATAATTAGTTTCACATTGGGATAGTTCCTTTTTATAAATTCTACACTATTATCACTAGAGTTGTTATCGATAACAATAACTTCGTAATTTATTCGCCTTATTGTATTAAAAACAGATGAGAAACAGTCATTCAAGAATTTTTTGGCATTATAATTGACAATTACTATTGATAAATCAATTGGTTTCAATTTTGATTCTTTGTAATAACTCCGAGATAATTTAGTAATAACTACGCCTTTCTCTGTTTAATAATCGCAAGTATATTTAAATTAACATTAATGTCAATAAACACTTTTAAAAATAATATTTGTAGCAAAGATACGAAGGGTGTGATTTAGTGTGGATACTCTTCAATAATAAGAATTGGGACTACTTTATCAGCAGCAATTTTGTTGTCTTCGCATAATTCCGAGCTTCTAATGTCAAGAAGTATACACCGCTGGAAAGCTTATCGCCTGCATTATTCCGTCCATTCCAAGAGACGACAGTTGGTACTAAAGAATTAGTTGAAGGAGGGAAAAAGGTTTTAACTAATCTGCCAGTGATATCATAAATTTGCATTTTTATATCAGTGTTGTCATTAATTGTCTGATATCTAATACTGGTTTTTTCCTCAAAGGGATTCGGAGAAATTCCTAAAAATGAAATTTGAGGATTACGGATTTGGTTCTCTGCAAGGCTAAGCGTGTCTGGTTCTGTTTTTAGCAACCAAACATCTCTCGCGCCTGCACCGAATGATTCAATATAACCAGTTATGATATAGCCGCCATCAGAAGTCTGCTGTACTGACCGGGCTTGATCATTGGCTGTTCCACCATAAATCCTTGTCCAGAGTGTATCACCATTTGAATCTGTTTTTAACAACCAGACATCGGCGTGACCGGTAAGTTCATATCGATATCCTGCGACAATATAACCTCCATCAAAAGTCTGTTGGACAGAATGAGCACAGTCCCAGCTTGTTCCACCGTAGGTCTTTGTCCAATCAGGATTTCCATTTTCATCAGTCTTTATTAGATAAACATCTCGTCCGCCACCACCAAACGATCTGGTGTAGCCTGCTATTATATATCCATTATCATATGGAGTTTGTTTGACGGATAGTCCTGCATCATTTTCTGCACCGCCATAGGTTTTTGTCCAGAGAGTATCTGGAGTTTGAGCATATTGTAGGGTAAAACCGAGAATCAATGATGAAGTAATAGTCAGGATTATTCTATTAAACAAAATCACGATACCTCCCGTAAATAATAATAGTAACTATAACAGATTTGTCAATACCAACACCTAATCATTTTGGATAATATAAATCAGCTGATACATCCTACTTGACTTCTATTTAATAATATCTGTAATCTTACGATGAGGGATGGCATCGACCTCTTCAATGAGGATTTTGGGCAATCAACGATACGTTAAGCCGTCTCTTGCAAGGCACCAATGCCCGAACTATTCTGCTCATTGACAAGGCTGGTTAGCTCATCACTTCATGCGGTGACACGGCAAGTCTTGATACGTCATCATTCGCAACGCTTTCTGCAGCTCTTTTTGCTTGATTTTTGCAGAGCAACCAACTTCTTATTACTTGAAATAAATGTGTTTTGTATCTAAAAAGAATCTATTTGTACTTATTTCTTCTCGATGTAAATAATCAAATATTTAACAAATTTACGTATATCTTCTATTCTTGAAAGAAATGAGTATACATTTTAAAAGGTCGATTTGAAGATATTCGTGTACAACGAGATTTCTGAA
Organism: Candidatus Stahliibacteriota bacterium; assembly: GCA_030602565.1. Classification (GTDB taxonomy): domain Bacteria; phylum Hydrothermota; class Tepidihabitantia; order SM23-42; family SM23-42; genus JAUVZL01. Next base: position 799 of record JAUVZL010000021.1, on the reverse strand, counting down.
TTTAACCATATTCTTTGCTGTTTCTGCAAAATCAAATGGCAGAATTTTCTCAGAGACAAGAATTTCCACTATTTGAACATATGATTCAGGTGCTTTACTACCAATTGAGCTCAAGATATGATTTCCAATATCCAGGCATCCTTCGATCGCAATCTGCAGATTATGAAGTGCTGCATCCTGAGATTTCCAGTCGTTTAGGAAATCACCCAGAGATAATTCTTTAATTTGTACAAGGCGTTTCAATGTTTCATCAATTCGCTCGATTCTCTTCGATATCGCGTTATCTAAAACCAAATTTTCCCTCCCGAATTCTCGTAAGTAAGTTCTCTTGAGCAGACTACCTTAGAGGTTCGGTGTCACAATACATGTCATACACATTGCTGATGAAACTAATACGCATTACCTCATCTTTAGAAAATAGTAATTTACCGGTTCTTAGAACCTGAAAGCAGAGAGAAAGGGGAGCTTCATTTAGGATTACAAGGTCTACTTCAGCAGGTTTGAGGATAGATGTAATATCTCCGGTCAATCTTATGTAATAGGTAAGCTATTCTAAAAAATGATAAAAACAGCTAAAGCAAATTACCAAAATCGTATTTAATAATGTAGTCACCCAATTCATCCCGCTCCTTCATAAGGGGCGTGGATAAATCAGGCTACTTATATGTTATACTATAACATGATTATAGAGCTTTCAATAGAAGCACTAAAGAAAGTCTTTTCTTTAAAGGGAAAGAAAAGAAAGGATTACGCTATCAGCAATTCTTCGGACCAAACAGATATAAATCGCCATCAGCAT